>WRER01000114.1 GCA_009779205.1 Methanobacteriota archaeon
GCAAACAATTTCTTTCAATACTTGCAGAGCAGGTTGGCTCTGGAGCATCCTATGGTATGTTATCTGGTCTTGGCCGATTGTCTCTTGACACCGTAAATCGGCTGCTGTATCACACATGCCTTGTTCAAGCTATCTGTTCTGGGCTCGTTGCCGGTTTGATGGGAGAAGAATCCGCTTATGCCGGCCTGAAGCATGGGTGCATTATGTTGGTGCTTGCACTTATCTCCTTTAATGTCATGTTCTAACCCTCTCTGAAACCTCCTTTTTTTAACAAACTAATCCAAAAGAAATAGTTTAAATTCTTGAAAAGAGTAATACGTATTTCATATGGCTGGAGAAGATGGTGCTCAGAACTACATTGTGGATGAAAAAGGTGAGCGGGTAGCAGTTATCGTTCCGCTGGATGTATATGAACAGATGGTTTCAGATATTAGAAATCTCAGTGAATTGTCAAGGCGCCTGACAAATGCGATATAAAAGAAAAATAAAACCAGAATTATTATGACTGAAAAAAACGTACTTATCGTGATAGCTCCGCTGGATTTTCAAGACGAGGAACTCTCAAAAACCATTGCAGAACTTGAGAAAAAAGATATCTCATACACGATTATATCAACTCGTGAAGGCCTTGCTGTGGGAATGCGTGGTGGTAAAGTCCTGATTGACAAGACGGTATCTGATATGTATCATACTACCGATACCTACGCAGCTCTCATTATCATTGGCGGCTCTGGCACACCTGCAACGCTTTGGAACAGTAAAAACCTCCGCACATTAGCAACTGAGTACTATGAGAAACAAAAGATAGTCGCAGCCATATGCCTTGCACCAGTTGTTCTTGCCCGAGCTGGAATATTACAAGGAAAAAATGCCACTGTCTTTAACGATGACTCTTTCATTGCAGAACTGAAAACGGGCGGAGCAACATATGTGAGCTCACCTATTGTTGTAGATGGTACGATTATTACTGGCAATGGCCCTTCTGCTGCCCCTGCTTTTGGCGAGAAAATTGCTAAAGCCATTACATAACATAAAAACTTCCTACTTCTTTGTCAGAGCCACCATTAGTACGATGAGACAGAATCAATACGTAACACATGAAATCATTTCATTATTTCATTATTTCAACCTCACGAGTTGCATTGGTATAGATTGGAATCATGACTTACGAGAGGTATACCGCATATGAGCAGTGAACAACTTGCTATCTACCTTGATTTTGAAAATCTTGCAATATCAGCTGATCAAGCATTCTCTCATATTGAACGTCCACTAAAACTTGGTCCTCTCTTGGATTATGGAGCTGCAAAAGGAACGATCAGTATAAAGAAGGCCTATGCCGATTGGGCTCGGCCTGATAATAATCGATATATTCGCCATCTCATAAAATATGGTTTTGAACTTAAATATCTTCCAGGAACATCACATCGTGGCAAAAATGGTGCAGATATTCAGATAAGTATCGATGTACTTGAAGATATGCAATTTTACCCCCTCGATGCTGTGGTGATAGGTTCTGGTGACACTGACTTTCTCCCTCTCATTCGGCGCGTTCTCGCACGAGGCAAGAAGGTTTATCTCACAGGATTTGATGATTCTGTTGGAGATATCATCAGAGACAATTGCTCAGAGTATCAATCATTGGACACCCTGCTTAGTGGATTTTTACTTCCGAATCTTGATGACAATGAGGAACACGAAGAGGGGTCCGATGTATGGATGAGCTCTCTTCGAAAGGGTCGTGATCTTCTCATCAGATATATTCGCTCTAAAAACCCTGATGAACCGGTTTTGTATTCTCTTCTCAAAAATGAACTTCTTCGCCTGCAACCTTCATTTTCAGAAGAAAGTTTCGGATTTAGAAGTTTCACTGAGTTTATGGAATCCTTTGAAGGGGATCTTATCGCAGAGATCTCAACTTCTTCTCTTGGACATCCTCAAGTGTTGTTTAAGCGTTCCGGAGATATTCCTCTTCAGTCAGCATGCACGAAAGATGAGGTGCTGGAATTCATCGCGAAAAATCTGAGGTATCCCTTTGATATGGAGATACGCCTCGAACTCTCTCGATATCTGCTTGCATGTTTCATCGAGAGATCTCCTGTTTCGATGACTGATATGATTAATTTTATCTCTGAACACATGGCAAGAATGCCTAGACTTACGATCCGAAAGTTTCTTTTTGCGCTTGGTGAAGGACGGGCATTTCATTATGCAGAGCCAATGTTTCATCAATCGTTGCAGCACCGCCCACAGATCCTGAATAGGGGTGTTAGTACGCCTGAACAAATTGAAGAAATTTATAGGAAAAGAATACTTGAGATAGCTCGAAATAGATTTTCTGGAAGTGAGATGGATCTCATAGAAGAGAGATTCTTTTCCCTCAGTTTTCGAGATCAAATGAAGTAGAGCTTAAGAAATTCTGTCAACCGGTACATCGTTACATCCAATTATTGGTATAAATACTGATGGCAAACACGAAAAAGTCATATTCAAAGACGAGTTTCACCGTGAGGGTAATATCTCCTCGTCACTGCTTTCAGCTTCAAGAACGAAACAGCCGCAATAGACTTTCCTGCGTGTGCATTTTTTTTAAAAAAAAGAGACCCGTTAGGGGGAACAGTTTGTACAGTCAACGCCTGACTGAGAACTGAATACTTTGTTAAAGGTGCTGATTCCTCCCACAAGCATTGCAATGCCAATGTACGTCAAGGTTGATGCAAGCTCGCTGTAGCCTTAAGTTGTAGCACTTACGCAAAATTGCACGTTTGTAGGTCATAATGCCTTATTAAATCACATTAATTAAATATTTTAAATTAACAAAAGTTTAAGCCATATTGGCCTTTGCGTAACTCCTAAGTTGCCGGCATTAGCAGGCAGGCAGGTTTATATCTATTGGTGCCAAAAATCTTGTTAACGAAATCTTCGGTGACAAAAGTGATCCTCACACTTGAAAATCCGTACAGTATCACCTATCCAAAAATCACAGCTATTGCATGTGAATCTGGTAAAGAGATCGAACTCATTGAACAGTTTGACTGTGTGGGAGGTGCAATATGGGCCAAGACTCAGTACCAGAAAAGCCCACTTGTCACCTCTGTACGAACAGTTGCAGACACGAATCGATATATTCTCAATACTGGGGATGCGGCACTTCACTTGCAAGGCTCTGTTTTTCCAGCAGGAATTTCAGGAGCGCATGTAAAGGGAGATGAGATCTGCATCTCTTATCTGGGTCTTGGAGGTGGCGGTGTTGGAGCAGCGATCTGCCGTGCATCAGCGGGAGGAGTTATTCGCTCAGAGTACACTGAATCAGGAGGAGGAAAAACAGCTGGATCGATGATTGTTCTTGCGAATAATACCCGTGTTCTCATTGGTGTTGATGACACTGATACCGCAGAAGCTGGTGCAACATGGACGCTTGTACATACTATTGCACGCGCTATATCCACACATAACCATGAGCATCAGTACCTCTCTCATACTATTGTTCAGCTGTACCCCGTGGAATTTCGAACAAAGAATTGTGTGGCATTAGTTGCTGAATTTGCAACGACTTCTCCGCAATCACTCATTGATCAATTCTCAGATCTGCTCAAAGCGTACACATTATCACCTAATACCGGAATGGCAGTATATGTAGGTTTTTCTCCGGATGCACTTCTCCCCTATGGGTGGAGAGTAAAGCAAGGGTATGTTGACGTAAGTGATACACTGGCACAATACAATGGAGATACTGCTGTCCCTGGCCTTTCAGTTTTGATAGCTGGCAGAGGTCTTGTTGGAGCAATTGCAGCAATTCCATTTTACACGAAATTTGAGGAGGCACTTGCGCTATGTGGATAAATACAAAAGCAGATCTGCTTGCTGCCGGAACAGCTCAGATCACCGGTGTTTCATGGAATCAATTTGTTAGTCAGTCAGCAGCAGGTCCTGGTGCAGGAAGTGATGGATCGGTATTTCTAAACTACCATGGCCATCGGGTAAAACTCTCCCTCTCAAAAACCGGATCGATTCTTCTTTCCCATCGTGGAGGAGGTATCGTTTCCTTCACTTTGAATAATGAGAGCCACCTTGCCCGACTGGAACCAGCTCCATTACATTGCCCTGAGCAAGCATATATCACGATATCAGGTTCCTGCATCTTTTCATGCAAGTACTGCAATGTTCCGGCTCTCAAAGGGCGCAGAAAGAGTAGTGATGAAATTGTGCACCTGATTCAAACACAGCAGGAATTTGGCTCAGTACGTGCGATATCACTGACATCTGGTATCATGTATAGCATAGAGGAAGAAGAGGAATATGTCATATCAGTTGTAGCCAGACTGCGAACAGAATTTCCGGATCTTCCAATCGGTGTCTCGATCTATCCAACAAGTAAAACCCCAGAACGCCTGTATCAGGCAGGGGTACGTGAAGTCAAGTTTAATCTTGAGACTGCAACCGCTGATCTTCTTGCTGAGATGTGTCCGGAAAGCAGTCGAGAGAAGATGATGTCTGCC
>WRER01000115.1 GCA_009779205.1 Methanobacteriota archaeon
ATTTCCTTTAAGTTAGATGCCACAAATGATCTCTCCACAAAAATGGATGATGTAGCAAAGATTGGAGCTGAGAAGGCAAAATCTACAGAACAAAGTTTAGATGGAATGCAAGCTTCAATGGGAGAAGCATATGAGAATATGGCACAAATATTCCAAGAAATGCAGCATATCTCCGGAATTGCTAAAGAAATTCGCTCTTTTGCAGATACCACAAATATCCTGTCATTAAATGCAGCTCTTGAAGCTGGCCGAGCAGGAGCTTTTGGTGAAAGCTTTGGAATAATAGCAGATGAGGTGAAATCGCTTGCGGAAGAATCATTTAATGCTGCGCAAGAAATTGCAAATATTATTCAAAAACTAAAACACCAATCCCAAAAAGCAGATTATTCTATGGGCCAGGCAATATTGAGTGTAGAGACAGGATCTGCAACAATTACAGAAACAGTGAATATATTTAAGGAAGTTACTGAACAAATAATCCAAATTAATGAGCAAATTTCAGATATCCACAGGTTAACAGAACAGAAATCAAAGAGATTTGAAGTAATAGTAACACATATGGTACATGTAAGAGAAAAGAATACAAATACATTGGATCAGTCAGTAGCATCTGCAGATATGTCAGCCGAGACAACAAAAGCAATTGCAGAACTACAGGAAACTACTGAAAATTTAACCAATATTATAAGAATAACTCAGGGTGCGATAAAGCAACTGAGTCAGAATAACTGAAACGTAATGGATCCAGATTCAACACCATATCAAGAACTCGGAGATATTGCAGAGCAACTATTTGCTGCCTGTGACGACGATCCTATCTGCGTCGCAAAAAAGCTCGATACTGTCACGCAAAGTGTTCGAGAACAGTTGCTGAGATCAGACCTGTTAAATGCATTTCAGGTATTTTACTATTATTTTCGTGAATCACCAGATATTCTCACTGAAGAAATCCTCCTATTTCATCCAGCAAGCCTTCTCAGGCATGGAATCTCCTTAATAAAAGATAATGGACGACCGTACGAAATGATTTTTTTTGTCAAGCAGGGAGTACCAGAGGTAGTTATATTAAATGAAGATGATATTGTAGCTGAAATATTTTCAGGGACAGATGCCTACAAAAAAGCGACATCATATCTTCGCGAAAATGTATAACAATTTTGCCGGAGTTCTTCTATCTGATATATGGATACTGCATAGGATCCATGAGATATTGCACAATTTCACGAATGCGAGGATCTGAAAGACATCCTTCACCATTCCAAAAATCATCAACTGCCTGTTTTGCTTCTGCCTCATCAGCAAACCGATATGCACAAGGTACTAGATCTCCCGCTTCTCGTGCCTTTTCCATCTGCCTGCCAATGATGTCAAGACGGTTGTATCTCCGAATAAAAGGACCTTTGTGCTCCAATTCTCCTGAAAACCCACATGGCATGATGCAGGTTCCAGCACCTTCACACTCATGCAAATATCCACAAATCGGACAAAAAAACACCATTTTTTCGCATAGCGATCCATCATCTAACTTTGTACGACGAAGATATGCAGAGATCATACAAACTCAATGTACAATGCACAAGTTATCTGCCTGCCCTGCCGGCTAATGCCAGCAACATAAGGTGTAAAATACATAAACCCTTCTTTAATATAATACATTGATCATCAAAAATGACTGCTCAAAATATCTTTACGTGCACTTTGATTGTTCACGCAAGACTACTACTCATCCACCAAATAAATTCATGTTGCATTTATTTAAACCCACGTTCCGCGCCTCTTTTTTAGCTCCTATCCATTTTCCCATTTTCACACCCATCTCACCTTATTTTTCTTAGTTTATCCTTTCATGTACTGCCTTTTTCCCCCTTCTCTTCCTTCCCAAATAGGGGTTGAAAACGTTTGAAAGTAGAAATATTTGTACATTTACCTACATTTTTTTAAAAAAAGTGGTTATTAGGAATAATCTCTAAAGTCGCTGGCATTAGCCGGCCGGCGGAGGAGGGTTCGTTTCATCTGCACCAAATAATTGTTCCGATTGGCTTTCCTTCAACTGCTGCAGTAATTCTTCCAGGTTTATGTGCATTTACAACATACACCGCTTTTAAGTGCTGTGCATGCACCATCAGCTCCAGCATCTTTGGCTCAACACCAAGATCCTCCATCTCCATGGCAAGCAGTTCTGATGCAGAAATCTCAGGAATAAATTCTGCATCAGGGTATTTTGTGGGATTTTTTGTGTACAGCCCATCTATGTTTTTGCCGAGAATACAACTCTGTGCTCCAACAACCTCTGCAGCAAGCAATGCTCCTGTATCTGTTCTATGCACTGGAATCTCGTGCCCTCTTCCAGAATACTCAAGCAGTCCATATGGGGGTGTTCCAGGCATTACTGGCAGTATTCCCAGATGTAGTTTTTTTGGAAGATCTAATAGGTCATCAGAAGCGATCTTTTCACCCTGCCACTTTGATAACAGAATTGACAGCATTGTTGCATTTTGATCGCTTGTTTTTGAAGAGAGCTCAGCAAGCACGCCTGTTGGCATTCCTAAATCAAGTCCGATATCAAGTACATGCCGAGTACGTACCCCTCCGCCGGTCACAACAAGGATCTGGTATGTACGTGATAGCTCCCCAATTTCTTCAATAACAGGAAGAACAATTTTGCTTCCGTAATCGATTACTCCATGTCCACCAATCTTTATCACATGCAGATGAGGAGTCAAGCGAATTGGGGGGCGATTTTCGTACATGTCTACCGTTCCACGGCGCACAAGAGTTTCCCCCTGCAAGCGGTTTGCTTCGTCAAACCGTTCATATTCAGGAGTCAGTATATTTTGGATCTTTGTACTTGAAGTACCAGGCATAAACAAAGTATTGTTTTTTCCCTATGTTAAACGTCTGCTGTATCACTGCACTCATTTGACTGATTCATAAGTAATGTAAATCCCCGTAAAAATTATGTGTGTATTCAGAATAACTTATTAATAAGGGCTGGAAACAGCATATAGTAAAGAATTTTGCCATTTCAAAAATCGGTGACTTGACTCGATGCTCATTTAAGCCCAGCCTTTTATGTGCATATCGAATCAGGTTGTAATTCTTTGGAGGGTCTCTGAATTCTTCATTCAACTCTTTTAGGAGTTATCCAAAAGTCAACATGACTTAAACTTTTGCCAACTTAAAATAATTAATTGAACTATTTTAATAAGGGATTTTGATATACAAACGTGCAATTTTGCGTAAGTCCTATCCTTATTTTACGTGTTAATTGAAATGCGCATATTAAAAAATTGGGGGTTTACGTAAGCAATAAATCCAAAAGTTATAATGCTTATTATTGCTTATTTATAGCATCCACATGCGTAATTATTCAGTCTCCCCCAAAAATTTACAAACTAGGTGTTAAAAATTTTAAAGTGCTAATATCAGATATAGTGATTCGACAGTGAACAGGATGGACCGAGATGAATTGATGAAACAGGATAAGAGGGAGATCATCGAAGCCCTGTTAGCCATAATCAAACATCAAACAAAGAAAATAGCTGAGTTAGATGTACGCTTAAGCCAAAATAGTACAAACGGTTCTCGTCCTCCTTCAAGCGATATTTTCACCACACTTCAAAACCCCCGCAAATCAAGTGGAAAAAAAGTAGGTGGTCAAGCCGGTCACAAAGACAAAGGCTTCTTTATGACCATGGCATCTATTAGAGGATATTCATGATTGGGACAGATAGTACGATACGGGTTTTATTCATTGATGATAACCCTGATTTGCTCAGTGCAGTCAGTGATTATCTCACCTTAACGTGTCAAATGCATGTAACTCCGGTGCAGGATGTACAAGCTGTTTTTGAGTATGAATGGCTTGATTATGATTGTATTATCCTTGATTATGATATGCCTGATATAAATGGGATTGAGGCCCTCAAGAAAATACGTACTATTGCTCCATCTGTTGGTGTTATTGTTTTTACTGGAAAAAGTCATGAGGAAGTCGTTATAGAAGCATTAAATAATGGAGCTGATTACTATCTCAGAAAAGGGCAGAATGCACATGTGTTTACAGAACTTGTTCATTATATCGTGCAAAGTTCTCGCCGATATCGGGCAGAAAAAGAATCTCTCGTAAGTCAGGCTCTGTATCATTTGGTTGTCGAACTGCAAGGCGAATTTGTGTGCACTCTCAAGAGAGATGGAACGATTCTTTTTGCAAATGATGCGTATTGTTCATACCTTAACACGTCAGAAGATATCCTTATTGGGACAAATTTCTTTTCTATCGTCAAGGATAATGGAACTCTGCAAGAGATCGTCCAGCAATTATTACACAAGTCCGATTCCTACCATTTCACTCGCCCTCTTGATACCTCTTCTGCAGTACAAAGAGAATCTATTGTTGTGTCTACACATTGTGATGGTGTGGAGCACAGTGAACATTGGACTTTTTGCTCTATTTCTGACGCACAGTATGGAGGGTTCCCCAAGAATAGGACGTA
>WRER01000116.1 GCA_009779205.1 Methanobacteriota archaeon
CTCGCTCTTCAAGACGTGTGATTGTCGCATCATTGTTGTATGGTTGTTGTGTGTCTGAACAGCAGCGGATGACTGTTTCACTCAGTGTTTCCCTTGGCAGTGCAGCAGCTTTGATACTATCTCTGGCAGCAGGTGTTATGCGAATGGCTGTGTATTCAACACTCATACAACAATATTGTTGCATGGATATACAATCTTATTGTATTTGTTATGTTTTCCCGTTGAAGTCTGCGATACATTTCTGATCGTTGAATCTTTTACATGCATTGCAACGTGTGCATGAGTCCTTCATGCAAACGATGAAGTCACCATCCTCTTTGATGTACACATGTTTGTTGTGCAGTATTGCTCTTACAAGTGTGATATCTTCGATGAGTGTTTTTTTGTCTAGTGATCTGATGTAGTTGTAAAAGGATAACATGATGAGTAACAAGATGGATACACCAAGTTTTATCAGCAGATCAACTTCTTCATAGAATGATTCTATTGAAAACATAATAGTAATAGAAGAGATATCCATGTATATCGGCGTTGGTGATATGCAAATAAATTGTAAGGCGTTGCTATTGGAGAATTATACGAATAAACAGCAGTGCAATTCATGCGCCCCTGCGTTCGCTCTGCCAAACCTATAGGGAGGTGCCTCGGTCAACCTTCGGTCGCACCCCGCAAGCGTCGGACTGCGGAAGAAGAGAACTGCACATGTCGCAACAGGTCGCTTCGCAACCTGTCACAACTTGTGCGGTAGTTTATTTGATGGTTATTGATCGGCTTAGGCGTCGCCAACTGGTCGCTTCGCAACCAGTAGTCAACTTGTAAACGCGGAAATAGTTGAGTGAACCCCTACTCTCTATGGATCATACTTGAGCAGGCAATGCGCATGAAGATAGTGTGATATTGATGTAGCCGTAATATGTACTGGTTTTGCTGGAGATTGGCTTAAAGCATCTCTGGCAAATGGAGAAGAGGAAATCCTTTAAAATGTCCATAATGGAGAGTAAAATGAATATAACAGAGGTAAAAGAGCGTGAGGCCACGTACATCATGCCCACCTTTGGTCGTGAGATACTCCTTACCAGAGGTGAGGGATCGTATGTATGGGATAGTGAAGGAAACAGATACTTGGATCTCGTTGCAGGAATCGCAGTCTGCAGTACTGGACACTGCCACCCTGCTGTCGTAGAGGCAATTCAAGAGCAGGCAAAAACTCTGATGCACTGCTCAAACCTTTACTATATTCCACATCAGGCACTGCTTGCAGAAAAGCTTGTAACACTCAGTGGAATGGCAAAAGTGTTTTTCACAAACTCTGGTACTGAGGCAATGGAAGCAGCTATCAAGCTGGCGCGGATCAGGACAGGAAAACACGCATTTATAGCATGTGAAAACGGATTCCATGGAAGAAGTTGTGCAGCACTTGCTTGCACGCATAAGCCAGAGATACGCGAGCCATTCGGACCATTACAACCATCTTGCACCTTTGTTCCATATGGAGACGCACAAGCAATCAAAGAAGCAATAACATCTGATACCGCAGCTGTGATTCTTGAGCCAGTACAAGGAGAAGCAGGTGTTATTGTTCCACCACTTTCATATCTTGCTGACGTTCGAAAGATCTGTGATGAAGCAGGAGTACTTCTCATTCTCGATGAAGTCCAGACTGGCATGGGGCGCACAGGAGCTTGGTTTGCATATCAGTATGCAAAGATCACGCCAGACATTATAACACTTGCAAAAGCTCTTGGCAGTGGATTTCCAATGGGTGCCGTGCTTGCAAGAGAGGGGCTCCAGTTTGAGAAAGGTGAACATGGCAGCACATTTGCAGGAGGACCCATTGCCTGTGCAGCTGGCTGTGCGACAATAAATGTCTTAAAAGATCTCATTGCTGATGTTCCAAGAAAATCCTTACTATTTGCTGAGCTTTTAAAGGCACATAACCCCCGAGTCTATGGACTTATGATCGGAATCAGTATTGGAGACCGCTGCCCGGACATTGCAGCGTACTGTGCGAAACATGGGGTGCTTGTAAACTGTGCAGCACATGGAAATCTCAGATTAGTTCCCCCACTTACCATATCTGATAGTGAGATAATGGAAGCATGCCATGTTATCAATGAGGCTTTTTCCTCCTTGTCAGTTACATGCAAAATAGATGAAATATGACGTCAAAACAAAAGACGCTCATTCGCTCCTTGTATGATCCACCTGATGGATCTAAGGTGGGATATGCATTTTCTCTGTCTCCAGCAGAAGTTGAACGCCAGTTTGGTGAACCTGTTGCAAGACTTGCGAGCAATGAAAATCCATTTGGCCCCTCTCCAGCAGTGATCGATGCCATGCAAAGATCACTCTCAGAAGTTCATCGATATCCAGACAGAGAAATGCAGTCACTTCAACATGCCCTCAAATCGTTGCATGGTGAGTATTCTTTTGTTATTGGAGCAGGCATGGATGGAATTATTGAGACAGTGCTCCGTCTCCTTCTCGAACCAGGCGATAAGGTGGTGGTCATCGAGCCCACCTTTTCATTTTACCAAATAGCAGCAGAAGCGTGCCATGGTTCTGTCTGTGCTGTTCCATTGAGACATGACTTTTCAATGGATCCACAGGCTGTTATTGCTGCATCTAAAGGTACAAAAATTACATTTCTATGCACACCAAACAATCCGACAGGAACCGCAGTTCCGCCAGAGACCATTGAACTGATCGCACAATCAATCGATGGCCTCCTGTTTGTAGATTGTGCATATGGTGAATTTTCGACTGATATTCCATATGATATCGTAAAGAGGCACTCCAATCTCATTATTGGGCGTACAATGTCAAAATTGTACGGACTCGCTGGCCTTCGGCTTGGCTATGCAGCGGTTCCTGACTGGTTCTTGCCATATTATGAAAAAGCGAAAACCCCTTTTGCAGTAGATGTGCTTGCACTACGTGCAGCGGTTGCTGCTCTCATGGATCAGGAATACAAAGAGCAAGTCCATTCCCATATTATGAAGTGGCGTGAACAAATCATCCAGAAATCGCCATTACCTGTAACACCGTCCAGCTCGAACTTCTGTCTCATTGATGTTTCACCAAAGACGGGAGCAGAAGCAACGCTGTTTTTTGCAGAGCGGGGAGTACTTGTTCGTTCTTGTGATTCGTTTTCAGGACTTGAACCACACTACATCAGAGCGAGTATTGGGCTGGACTGGGAATGTGAACGATTACTTGAGGTCTTACATCTGCTTGCTGAAGAGATGAAATGATGTTTTTACTTACCGGCACTCCCGGAGTTGGAAAGAGCACCATTGCTGATGTACTCGCTAAAAAAGGATATCAGGTAATTCGTGCAAAAGAAACCGTCCATGACTATGTGCTAGAAAAATCAGATGACGATACACTCATTGATGTAGATTCCTGGGCTGATACCTTTCGTCCAGTAGAGGGAATTGTTGAAGGGCACTTTTCTCATTTTATTCCAGGTGCAGATGGAGTTATCGTACTTCGATGCAACCCGGATGTATTGACGTCACGACTCCGTGCCAGAGGGTATAGCGAAGAAAAAGTGCATGAAAATGTAGAAGCAGAGATATTGGATGTTATCTTGATAGAAACACTGGATCTGTACAACGAAACACAGATTTATGAGATAGATGTTTCATGTGCATCCATTGAAGAGATTGTAATACATGTCGAGCATGTGCTTACAGGTCATGCATTCCCATGCTGTGGAATTGTAGATTGGACTGGGTGGCTATAAGAAGCCTGAAATCAAAATAAGGGAGTGGACTATCCCACCTGCTTGCCTATTCTTTTTTCAACTCAGATATTTTCATCTCAGCATCTGCAAGAATTTTTTCACAGTCCTCAATAAGGGTGATTCCTCGCTCATAGACTGCAATACTCTCTTCAAGACTCGTCTCACTATCCTCGATTTTTTGAATCAGGGTTTTTATCTCACGCATTAACTCTTCAAAATTAGTCATTCACTTTCCTCAATATATCAATAGAAGTAACAGTCGCACTCAAAGTTCCATCAGCACATGTCATAGTAATATCAGATCCCACTGTTATCTCTCTGACTGATCTGATAATAGAGTCATTTGGACCCGTTACAAAACAATATCCCTTGGCAAAAGGAGCACGGGGATCATGTGCCTTGATGAGAGAAAGCAGGTGTTGCAGTTCAATTCGAGATGCACACAGATGGTTTTCATATGCAGCATGAAGATGATCAAGCACCGTTGTAAGTATCTCCTTCCTCTCTTTTATTTGGCGTGAAAAATGAGTTGCAGGGTTATAAGCTTTCATTTCGACACGGGCTGCCAAAAGGTCACGCCTTGCTGTATCATGCCGCATCAAGACGGTATGTCTCAGCCGCTCTGCCTGATCTGCAAGTTTCTCCTGACGTGTCATTAATCCCCGAATCAGGGTAATTGGCATAAAGCGTTCCCTGGCATGATTCAAAGACTCGAATGCATATTCAAGACGGGTTTGCA
>WRER01000117.1 GCA_009779205.1 Methanobacteriota archaeon
GGTCTGCACTTCCATGCAGATTGTCGGCTTCGTCAAGGAGGATGAGGCGGCGGTTGCCGGTGAAGGAATGAGTGCTTGCACTTCCTGCAACCCTCTCGATAGCTGCTTTTGTGCGTTGATCACTTGCATTCAGCTCGATGATATCCCAATGCATGTCATGTGCAAGGGCATAGACCGCAGAAGTCTTTCCAATGCCTGCTTTTCCATATATGAGCAGTGGTTTTGTACCTGCGTTCCACTCTTGCGCCCAGGCGACGAGTCTGCGGATAGCCTCTTTATTTCCCTGAAGTTCAGCGATATGGTGTGGACGATACTTCTCTGCCCAGTCCATACGTAATCGTAGGATATACGATGCAATAAATCATGTGAGATGTAAAAAAGCTACGTGGTTTGATCCATGTGTGAAAGTGCCTGTTCCATCGAGTCGATAGCTGAGGCTGTAAGAAAATATGACGGGGTGAAGCGTAAGCTCGCCATCGGGAGCCTTGTTCGGAGTTTGAACCTGCCTGTGGAGTACGTGATTGCATCGTTTGGAGAGGATGCAGCAGTGATCGCAACCGATACTTCGGATGATGTGCTGTTGCTTGCTGCGGATGGAATCTGGAGCCGGCTTATGGAGGTCGATCCCTACTGGGCTGGGTATTGTTCCATTCTCGTAAATATTCATGACATTGCAGCAATGGGCGGGCGCCCGATTGCACTCGTTGATATTTTCTCGATGTGTAATTGCGAGATTGGCACACTTGTAACAAAGGGGATGTATGACGCTTCAAAGCAGTTTGGCGTGCCGGTTGTTGGTGGACATGTGCATCCTGATGCAGATGTGAACTCAATTGGGGTGGCAGTGCTTGGGACAGCAAAGCGTGATGGAGTGATATACAGCTCAACAGCGCAGAATGGCGATGTCGTTATTTCTGCATGTGATCTGCGGGGTCGAGTTCATCCATCAAGCCGCTTGAACTGGGACTCAGTGACGATGAAAGATGCAGATCTGCTTCGATCACAGATTGCAATTATGCAAAAACTTGGAGAGAGGAAGCTGGTTACTGCTGGGAAGGACGTCTCAAACCCTGGTTTACTTGGGACTCTTGGTATGTTACTTGAAGTGTCACGTATGGGAGCAGTTGTGGATGTAGAGCTGATTCCCTGCCCACCACTTGCTGAGAATGAGATTACGCTGGATCAATGGGTGATGATGTATCCTGGTATGGGTTTTATTCTCACAGCTCGCAGGGAGTGTGCTGATGAGGTGCTTTCCTGCTTTTCGTCAGTTTCAATGGCTGCAGCAGTGATAGGCGAGGTGAATATCAGCCGAACGCTTGAGATTCGATGTGGTGATAACTCTGCACAGGTTTTTGATTTTGTGCATGATGATGTAACTGGGATAGGGAGATGATATCCCAACAGATCGGCGTCGGTGTTTTTGAGGATCCAAATCGTATTACAGCAAGTATTGCACGATACACAGCATTGCACATACAAGAGCATGAGCTATGTGTGTATACGGATCCAACCATTGCAGAGACTGTTTCGTTTCCATGTTCTGTGAACGCAGTACCACAGCCTGAACAGGCATTGGTTGATGATTTGTATTCCGGGCGGATCTGTGCAGCTGTTCGAGGGACACTTCCTTCTCGTTCCACGCTTTCTTATCTGAAGAAGGTCTCAGGATGCGGGTCACTGGAGAGGATTGTATTGCTTGAGACACCAGATGGTCATCTGTTTTTCATGGGGCCGGTAGGAGTGGATGAAGGATACACGATTTCTGAAAAAGAAGCATTAGCCAAGAGAGGAAGAACATTTGCAGAAGCATTTTCTCTTTCTTCCCTTGTCGGAGTACTCTCTGGCGGTCGCCATGATGATTATGGTCGCCATGCCCGCGTAGATGCTTCTCTTGATGATGCTCGTGAGCTTTCGAGGCGCCTGGGAGCAACTGACTTTGGAGTTCTTATAGAGGATGCAGTGCGAGAATGTGGGTTTATCGTTGCACCAGATGGAATTTCTGGAAACTTGATCTTTAGGACACTCGTTCTTGTGGGTGGGGGATGTTCTCATGGGGCACCTGTTGGCAACCTGGATCGAATTTTCATTGATACGTCGCGTGCCAATCCAGATTATGTCCGCTCTTTCGTACTTGCAGGCAAACTTTCCATGTCTGGGCTCTTTGTGGATCAATAGTGTTTTATTTGAAAAATGTCATCATAATGGGCTTTGTTTTCGAATAGGATTGAAAAAAAGAGGGTTTTTCTTTTGGAAGCATGGCTCATCTTACATTTAATTTTGCGCAAAACTCTTCGCGGAATCTCGAAATGCATAAATAGATATCAAGAGACTATATCTTGAGGTAGAGACTATGGCAGACTTACCTATTGCAGCAGTCGTCAGGATTGCTAAGAAACATGGTGCAGAGCGCGTAGGAAGTGACGCAGCCGAAGCACTCGTAGCAAAGGCAGAAGAATATATTGCGGAATTAACAAAAGAAGCAAACCGTCTTGCACAGCACGCCGGAAGAAAGACCATCAAGGCAGAAGATGTTAAGATGGCAGCTGACAACAAGTCCTAAACTCCTTGTTCATGCACCAACTGTAAAAAAGCCATAGACGTTATTTGGATGGGGTATGGGGCTTTTTTACCATTCATATTTTAGAGTTTTCTTTTCGCTTATTCTCCAGCAATAGCTGGGCAATAGTTACAGATTGAGTTCAAGACGTCTTTTTCTTTGTCTCTGATGTAGCAGATGTAGTGCTGACCTTTTTTGTGAACGGTGTATCCACCTGGAAATGGAGTTCCAACAGGGTGTCCTGGTTCATCCATGACGAACATGACGAAGGCTGCGAGAAGATAGTAGTAGAAGTGTGCAAGGGCTTCTTTTCCACCTCCATGAGGAATTGGCTGATTGTCAGGGGCAAATGAACCGTGGGAGACC
Organism: Methanobacteriota archaeon; assembly: GCA_009779205.1. Taxonomy (GTDB): domain Archaea; phylum Halobacteriota; class Methanomicrobia; order Methanomicrobiales; family Methanospirillaceae; genus Methanofilum. The sequence goes on from WRER01000117.1 coordinate 2,927, forward strand.
ATGTCCCAGTAGCTGATGTATAATTCAGGATTACTGATGGGATCTGTCATGGTGTCAAACTGTTTGGTGTGAGACATCTGGATGAGCCGGTGTTGTGCTCCAAAGAACTGCTCAGTAAGATAGGGCATGATCTTGGCATGGTAGGAAGGAGGGATGTGTTTGAGGCTTTGGCTGAATCTTGCACCCATCAGAGAGAGATCAAGGAGTGAGTACTTCGATACCTCACGGGCGAGGGCGTTTCCAAGGGAGCCTTTGTCTGTTATGGATTTGAGTTCTGTTGATATGGTGGATATCTCTGTTGGTATATCCTGTACAGCGATGTCCGGTCTAAACATATCGTACAGATATTTCTCACAGAGTAAATAGTCACGTATCGGCTTTTCTAAAAAAGGAATGTGTTAGATAATCGCGATATTGATCAATGTTAGTTTGCATTAACGAATATCGGATTGGAATAGAACCACAAGTCGGCAAATGCGCTTTCTGCAGTGTTGGTACCTTTAACTGCATCAGCAGGGGTATCAATAAGTGGGTTTCCTTGTGCATCAGTCTGGCTGAGTGTATTTGGAGGCATATTGGTTCCGCGAAGGCGGTAATACATATTTTCGGCGGAAGCCTTCACTGCGAAAGGTACTTCAAATGTTATTGTGCGTAGACCGTCCGCATCTGCTTTCCAGTCGTTTTCAGTAAATGTTTGGATGACTCTGGTGGTAGAAACGGAATCAGTGTTATAATCGCTCGCTTTGCCAGTCACTTCACCTGCTATAAGGTCTATGTGATGTAATACTGGTCTGTCGTTCAAGCCGAAACGCCCATCAGTGTTGGCATTGTTGTAGACGGGAGATTTGAATGATATAGTAATTACAAGTTTGCTCGTTCCAGCTCCCGTCAGCGTCTCACCCATTGTAGCAGATTGTCCGTTTGCGGTAGCTTTGAAATCGAGATAGTCAATCAAGTCGCCAAGCACACTATAGGAATTTCCTGACCGCATACCGTCAAGAATGCCCTGATAGCTGTTCTCATCTACATATGTATACAGTTTTGTGTATTCTCCAGGCCAAAAATCAGGTTCAGAGCTATCATTCGAGTGGAAATCTGAATTACCGAAAAGCCAGAAATGCCTGCCTTCGGAAAGGAGGGAATCCCATACACCTCCAACTTCTGCAGCCAGATAATCTGCCCCACCATATGTTCTCTGCTTTGGAACATTTTGATTTAAAGATGCCAGAATATCATCTTTACTGTCAAGTTCAAGCGGTTTTTCAAGCTGTGTATTAGCCTCGAGATAAGCGTCTACCATCTGTTCAAATGATTCTGCAGAACCTACTGAAAGCCTTATGTTCTTTCCCTGCTTGCTGTCGTAATATGTGAAATAGCCTAAACCACCGCGGAAAGGAGATTTTTGATGACCTGGCAAAAATTCAGCGCCGAAAAATACATCAGGAGCTACATCGTTCAATTCACGAATCTCTTTTATTGTCCATGCAAGCGCCCTTGTGGGGTGGTTCGGAAGGAA
>WRER01000118.1 GCA_009779205.1 Methanobacteriota archaeon
GTTACTTACCGTACGTATGTAACCTCGATTACATAAAGATATGTGATATATCCTAACATGACGTACCATTTTCAAAAAGTCCGTTTATTTTTTCGATCGAAAAAGTCTCAAATTCAGATTGTAAAGAGAAATCTGCACACACAATACATTATAACACTGGTGAGAACAAAGCACCAAAGATACGTGACACAACTGATTAAGGGCGTGAACTACGTTTATGAGGACTACCCCTATTAATGTGCACAACGTAATAATGGAATTCATCTTCAACATTTCGAATTTTCATTTTCTAATCATGAAAAAGACGAAAGGCATAAAAATAGGTCTGCTGGATCATCTTCGTTTTATTTTTCGTGGTTCTTTTTAATCTCTTAGGACTTACTCAAAATGCACGCTTATATATTATAATGCTTTATTATGTCGCCCCTATTAATTATTTTAAGGTGACAAAAGTTTAAGGCATGTTGATTTTTGCGTAACTTCTATCTCTCTAAACAAGAAATTCTATAATGTCAATAGATGAATTATTAGGTGAAATTACCATGCATGTAAAATACATAATCCTCATCCTGCTTCTCGCCTGCGCTTGTGGTATTGTACATGGAGCAGAAGGAGAAACAGGTCAAGAACAGGACCTCATAAGATCCGCAGAAACAGCAAAAGAATCATTAAATGAAGCATTCTCTGAAATGGGGAACGCATTTGATGCTACAAAAAGAGCACTGAGTGCGACACTCAAGGCTGTTTCAGATATCTGGAGCACGATAAATTTTTCAGAGATCTGGAGCATGGCAGACTATGCATTCACCTCTGCTCAAGCCATATTGGAAGCAGTCCTGGAACTTATAGGTGAAGTGTACATGACAATAGGGCCGAAATAAAGGAGTAAATCTCAATGGAGGCAAACAACACCCAGCTTTTTTGATTTCACATAGCCTTGGGATACATTTCCCAACATTTTATTATGCTTCCCGTCACTGTATTATACAGTCTATGACCCCATCTCATGCTCTTTTGGAGGATCCATCCTTATTCATAAACCGAGAACTTTCCTGGATAGAGTTTAACAGGCATGTACTCGAGGAATCAAAAGATAAAAAACATCCACTACTTGAGCGAGTCAAATTCCTTGCAATATTCTCAAATAACTTAGATGAATTCTTCATGATCCGAATATCCGGATTATATCGTCAGATCGCTGAAGGCGTTATGAAGGCACCAGCAGATGGCCTCAGCCCTTCCCAGCAATTAGATGCTATTTATGAACGACTCACCCCTCTTATTCGGGAGATGGCACGCATCTGGTATGAAGAGATCCTGCCAGACCTTGAAGAGGCTGGTATTTATATCCACAGTTATGAGATGCTTTCCGTAAATGCACAAAAAAATCTCCGTGACTATTTCAAACGTGAAATATTTCCAGCGCTCACCCCGCTTATGTTTGATAAATCGCATCCATTCCCATCAATCTCAAATCTCTCTATCAACCTCGCCATTATCACAAAAGAAAAAAGAGACACAGGAGAATTCTTCAACCGTCTGAAAGTTCCAACAGAACTCTTTCCTCGATTCCTTTCAATACCATCATATTCTGATAATGAAGGAACATCAAATCCTGGAGAATCACACTTCGTATTTCTCGAAGATGTCATTGCAGAGAATTTAGACCTCCTCTTTCCGGGAGTGGAAGTTGTAGCTGCATATCCATTTAGAGTCACTCGCGATGCAGATATTGAGATTGAAGAAGATGAAGCCGACGATCTCTTGACTACCATTGAAGAGGCAATTGGAAGAAGACGAATGGGAATGCCAGTACGACTTGAGATCTGTGAATGGATGGACACAGCAGTTTGCTCCATGATACGTGGCAAGCTCTCAAAATCTTCTCACATGTTTTACCGAACCAGTGCACCGCTTGGGATGACTGATCTCTTTGGTTTGCTTGAGATAGGCAGACCTGATCTTAAATATCCCCCATTTTTACCTAGTGTTCCATCCTGGCTCGAATCAGATCGAGATATTTTTGCCTCAATCAAGGAAAAAGACACCATTCTTTTTCATCCCTATGAAAGCTTTCAACCAGTTGTGACATTTCTCCAACGTGCTGCCAGAGATCCAAATGTATTAGCCATTAAAATGACCTTGTACAGAACAGGGGCGAAATCTGCAATTATTGATGCACTCAAGGAGGCTCTTGACAATGAAAAGGCAGTGACAGTCATTGTTGAGCTGAAGGCACGATTTGATGAAAAAAACAATATCGGATGGGCAAAAGCACTGGAACATGCAGGAGTGCATGTCGTATATGGTATAGGTGGCTTAAAAGTACATGCGAAAATCTGCCTTGTTGTGCGACGTGAACCAGAAGGAATCGTTCGATACGTGCACATGAGCTCTGGAAACTATAACACAGAAACAAGTCGAATCTATACAGACATCGGACTTTTCACAGCGAATCCAGAGATTGGATCAGATGCATCAAATCTCTTTAATGTGCTTACTGGCTCTGCTCATTTCATAGGATACAATCATCTCATGGTCGCTCCAATGATGATCCGTCGTGACATTCTTGCCCTTATCAATGAGGAAATTATTCATCATGCAGAGCATGAAAACGGCCATATTATCTTCAAAGTAAATGCACTCCAGGATAAAGAAATTATTCAGGCCCTATATCGTGCGTCACAGGCAGGAGTAAAAGTAGATCTCCAGGTACGAGGTGTCTGCTGTATTCGCCCTGGGGTTGAAGAAATGTCTGATACTATTAGTGTATCTTCAATCATTGGGAGGTTCTTAGAACATTCACGAATATACTACTTCCACAGTGGCGGAAAAGATATTGTGTATATGGGAAGCGCAGATCTTATGCCAAGGAACCTAAATCGACGCGTTGAGATTCTGTTTCCGATATTAGATCCAGATGTTAAGGCAATTATCTTACAGACACTCCTTCCGCTTCACATGCGGGACAATGTACATGCCTGGGTCATGGATTCAAGTGGAATGTACACCCGTGAAATACCTTCGCAAGATACTGAGATCATTGATGCACAGGACTGGATGTTCAAGCATAGAGGAATCTGGAATGACTGTAGAGAAAAAGATTCATTTCACATAAAACGGTAGAGAGCAACTGACAACCCTCCTGTCTGTCCCCATATGCACTAATTTAAAAGTACTAACAGGACTTACGGAAAATTGCTGTTTGCATATCATAATGCTTTATTAGGCGACTTCAAATTATTTTTTGTTGGCAAAAGTTTAAGCTATGCTGATTTTTGGAGGGGTGGATCATCTATCCCACATTTTGCCCAAGTGTCAAAAAATAATGCTTATACTCCCCGCAAGTATCTTTTTAAGTAAACTTTATCCTTTAACTGCACTCCGTGTTCAAACATTGGTTCATCGTAATGTTCAATGAAGTAGTTTTCTATGCGGTGTGAAAGCACAAAGCCGCTGTTTTCATAAAAAGGTATGATAATAGGGGTATCACCTGTTCCAACAATCATAGTTGTGCCATTTCTTTTATAATACTCGCACACATAATTTATTAAATGTCTGCCGTATCCCTTTCCTTGAAACTGTGGATATGTTGCTATGTTTTGTATCTCGAAAGTGCCGTTTCCTTCATCTGTTACAACACAGATACTTTTCAAGTCATCGTCATATAAAGCAAACAGTACTCCTCTGTCCAGATATTTATCAATCATATCCTCCTGTTCGTCGGCTAAAAGCAGCAAATCCAGAAAATCTTTCTTATTATCGTTGATTATTACGACATTCAAGGTAATACCTCCTGTCAAAATATAAACTAAGCTACGTTTATAGTAACGCCCAAAGGTATACAGTCCAACTCGACCAATTTCGTGTCAAGTTGGCCCGAAGTTAGCTTATACCATTTCGTTTATTGTTTTCAAGGCTTCCCTTATATCGTTATACACCAATGATTGCATATTTTCGGTGTATCGTTGAGGGTTGGCTTTATGTAATGCGGTGCGAATATCATCAACTAAATTCGGCTTGTACTTTGCAATATCAGGAAGTGCTTTAATGCATTGTCGTGCTGTAATTGGCTTGTCGTCCATAATATGACAAAGGTATTTGTCAATAATCTCGTCAATCTTGTCGTCGGTATCCCATTTAGCATTTGCCGATATTAAAAGCAGGCCCCTTGTCCGCACATAGGAGTTTTCATTATCTATCATATCGGCAAAAGTATCAAAGAACTGATAAACGCCATTGTCTTGTTCGCTTGCAGATATAAGCTCCTTCAGGCATTTATAAGCCGCCTTATCATTTTTATCAAATAGGCCATTTACCAATTCCGATATATTATCCATACACTACCTCACGTCATTTACATATTGACGGATTTCGCCGGGGTCTTTGTATGCCTCAGCCAAATAGACTTTGGATTCCTCGGAATAAAA
>WRER01000119.1 GCA_009779205.1 Methanobacteriota archaeon
ATCACGTTCATGTGAGGTAATATGTCCCTCATCATGAAGTTTTGTAAGCGTGATACGAATATGAACAAGTGGCTCAGAAAGGGAAGTATACTGCACAGGATCACAGACTAATGCAACTTCATCATCTGATTCGATAACACCTGATCGGTAGAGATGAAATATATCACCAATCCCTATCATTCCAAATGATTCAAGTTCAAATGCCCGAAGAGCTCCCATACTTGATGAGCCAATAACAATAATTCCTGCCCGAAGAGCTGAGAGAATCTCGCGATGTCCAACAGCTGCTGTTTCTAAAAACAATCCATCAATAATTCCAATGACTCGTGGAGATGTACCAGAAAGGAAAGCGGTTACATCCCCTCGTTTGACAGGTGGACAATATAGTACACGGCAGGAATGAGAAGAAGAGAGGATCTCTTCTGCTTCACGTGGCGGAAGGCTTGGACCCAGGAATATAACGATGTCTTGCATGTGCACACCTCGCACCCAAACGTTCGGGATCGATTGCATAATGTTCAAGGCCAGGAACAATAACGCGAACAACTGGAACGCCAAGTTCAGGACGAGTTAAATCTGCAATAAGTACCTGACTCAGTCCAGCTTGTGCAAGTTCTTCCAGAGTGTATGAAATATCATTGCTGAAATCATCAGATTCAAAGTGATAGATATCAGAAAATGCTATTGTTTCATCTGTTGCAAACCAGCGTTTGTTGATTCTTTTCATCCGTTCATAGCCTATGATTCGCTTTCTCTGCATTTCGTCAGTATCTTCGCGTGCTCCGTGAATCTGGGTAGCCCGACTCTGTGCAACTTCTGTAATGGCACGTATCGTTGCAATCTCCGGCGAAGTATGGGTGCCCATGCCGATGGTGATAAGTGTTGGATCTTTTGTTGTCACATCATCAGCAATCGCAACAATGGTAGGCAGCCTGATGTCACTTGAGATGTCACGAAGATAGATATCAATTCCAACAGCACTGAACTTGTCAAGCATGTCAGAGATGAGGGAATTTGTAATATCAGTTATAAGGAGCCCCCCTTTCCCACTCGCTTCTGCAAGAGACCATGCATCACGCTCGATAATCTCACAAAGACCATGAAAAACTGCTTCTTCATATGTATTTCCTGATGCTATGCCATTTGTCGAGGTACGAAAGGGTGGTATGTATTCAAATCCAACTGGATGGAAGACTGCATGAGCAGGAACCAAGAGAGATGTGCCAGTAGAGAGATTATCTGCTTCAAACCAGGGAAATAGTGCCGCAATGTCAGTTCCTTTTGGAAGAATGAGCTGGGTCGGATCGAGTGCGGCATGCTCTGAAGCAAGAGAAGCGTACGAGTCAAACAAAATAGTGTCACCAGCTTGAACCTCAGCAGAATAACGCTCAATGCCTTCCATGATCCCAGAAACACGTGCAGCTATCTCTGTTGCTCCTTTTCCATTATAGACTGAGATAGCTCCCTGTGCAGCTGCTGGTCTTATGCAGGAAAAAACAGGGATGCCTACGCGATCAAGACCAGTGATATCTGCAACACGCACGATGCCGGCAATAGAGACAAGATCCTGTATGCAAGCAAATGTTTCTTCTGGTGATTTCACGCGATGTGTTTCACCTTTGTATCCTTTTTTGGTGGGGGAGAGCTCCATTGAATATCTTGTTTCAAATGGGATCATGAATAGATGTTGATCACACAGGAAGAAGATACAATGTGCAATGGTACCTATTCAGCGTGCGCCACGAATGCAATGTCAAGCAGTACATGCTTGAATATGGCAAATCTTGTAAAATGATGGCGGCAAGCCCACTGGAGACGCTGTACAGGTGGAGACTCCAAACCACCTTACGGTGCGACCAAAATGAAGGGCAAAGTTCGAGATTATGGTTCCTACCGGTTATTGGAAATGGAAATCAAATTAAGGGGTTTTATAACTGTTCTTCCTTAAACATCCGATTAATGGTCTGAGCTGCTTTCTTTGCAGTTCCCATTGCCAAAATGACAGTTGCAGCACCGCTTGATGCATCCCCTGCTGCAAAAACATGTGGTATTGAAGTCTCACCATGCTCCGATGTTATGACATTCCCGGATCTTCCAAGAGTAAGACCATCTATCTCACGCAAAAGCACCGGGTTTGGACCTTGGCCTATTGCACCGATGATGATATCTGCATCGATAGTGAATGTATCTCCCTCGATTGGGATTGGCTTTGGGCGTCCAGAGTCATCAAGTACGTCCATATTCATTCGTATGCATTCAATGCCGGTAACAGCCCTCTCTCCAAGAATCTTCGTTGGTGCTGCACAGTATACAAAGGATATTCCTTCTTCTTGTGCATGGTACACCTCTGCAAGTCGTGCAGGGAGGTCTTCTTCCCGACGGCGATACACGATTGTTACATCTCCTCCAATTCGTCGTGCAACACGTGCAGCGTCCATGGCAACATTTCCTCCTCCAATAACGACGACGTTCTTTCCTTTCAACACTGGTGTGTCATAAGTTGGGAATTCATCTGCACACATGAGGTTTATTCGGGTCAGGAATTCATTTGCAGAATAGACACCATTTAAGTTTTCACCCTCGATATCCATGAAATATGGAAGTCCGGCTCCGGTTGCAAGAAGAACTGCATCGTACTGTAAGAGTTCTTCTGCTGTGAGAGTTCTCCCGATGAAGTGATTTGTTCGAAGCTCTACTCCGAGTGAGAGAACTTGCTTGATTTCAAAGTCTACAATCTCTTTTGGAAGACGAAATGCAGGAATTCCATAGGTAAGCACGCCGCCAGGCATATGGAGTGATTCGTACAGGATGACGTGGTGACCGGCTTTTGCAAGTTCTGCTGATGCAGTGAGGCCGGCAGGTCCGGATCCAACGACTGCTACTTTCTTTCCGCTTGATTCTGCAACCTTTGGTACCTTTTGATCTCGGTTTCGCGCGATATCTGCTACCAACCTCTCAAGTTGACCGATCCGAACTGGTTTGTCTTTTTTGCCAAGGATACACGTTGCTTCACACTGTGTCTCCTGCGGACAGACACGGCCACAGATTGCAGGGAGCATATTCTGCTCTTTTATTTTATCAGCGGCTCCAATGAAGTCTCCTTGAGATATTCTTTCAATAAATGCAGGAATATCTATCTGTACCGGGCATCCTTGAATGCAGAGGGGCTTTTTGCATTCCATACAGCGACTTGCCTCGACGACTGCTTCGTCTTCAGTTATACCAGGATCTACTTCAAGGAAGTCATGAACGCGCTCTTGTGCTGGCCTTCCGCTCATTGACTCTCACCTTGCGCTGCTTTCCATATATTGAATGATTCCTCTTCGTGTTCTCGATAGATCTGCTGGCGTTGCATGAGCATATCGAAGTCAACGGCATGTGCATCGAACTCAGGTCCATCTACGCAGGCGAATTGTGTCTTTCCAGCAACAGTACAGCGGCAGGCACCACACATTCCAGTTCCATCCACCATGATCGGATTAAGTGAGACAAATGTCTTGATGCCTTTTTCGCGAGTTACTTCAGCGGTCACTTTCATCATGATTGTTGGTCCGATAATCCAGACGGCATGAACAGGCTCATGAGTGATGAGGGTCCGAAGGAGGTCAGCTGGAAATCCATGGTGTCCTTTTGATCCATCATCAGTTGCGACAAGAAGTTCATCACAGATATCTGCCATCTCGTTTTCAAGAATGAGGTGATCTTGATTTCGTGCTCCAATTATTCCAATAACACGATTTCCTGTGTCTTTGAGGGCTTGTGCGATATAAGGAGTTGATGCGATACCTGCCCCACCTCCAACAACGGCGACAGTTCCATATAATTTTATCTCACTCGGCTGTCCAAGAGGTCCTACGATGTCCTCGATGTATCCAGCTACAGGTATCTTAGCGAGTGCGTGCGTTGTTTTTCCAAGTTTCAAGAAAATAATGCGAATGGTGTCTCCAACGACACCGGATATTGTGAGGGGGATCCGCTCTCCTGTTTTATCTGTTCGGATGATGACGAATTGTCCAGGTTGTGCGTTATGTGAAATATGAGGAGTTTTCACCCAAATCTCGTGAACGTCCTCTGCTATCTCCTGATTTTTCATGATAGGGTACACAATTTCCCTCCGGCTTGGTTTAGTACATCTCTTTTGGAGTATTTTTAGATTGTGGGATCAGGGATAAAGATCATATATCTGCCTGCAGCAAAACTTCCAACCTTCGTAGTATTGCAAGAAAAACACCATCCCTAATATAAAGGCTCCACATGCCGCTACAAAGATCTTCTGCCCGAATGCACCCTGTGAAGAATGTTGCTAGGGTTTCTAAATCAGCACTTTCAATTGATTTCAAATCTCCTGCATAGATTTTATTCATAGTTATCATATAGTTAAAAGATGCTATTCCGCTTTGATGAAAG
>WRER01000120.1 GCA_009779205.1 Methanobacteriota archaeon
ACCTTCAAATCGTGGAAGTGAGCCATACTCCACAAGTTCAACTGCTGCTGCAACATTCAATGAGTTTCGAAGCTCACGCTCAACATGTCGCTTAATCGTAATCAGATCCTCTAATTTATCAGGGGAAAATGCTTGCGGAAGCTCAACTTTCACAAGCATTGCATCAAGTGCACCTTCACGTGAGACTTCGATCATGAAATTATCCCCAATCTCATCGATACCAAGCAAGGTATGCTCAACTTGAGAGGGGAACACATTAATTCCACGAACAATCAGCATATCATCCACCCGGCCAGAGAGTCGCTCAATTCTGGGATGCGACCTTCCACACACACATTTTTCATGGCGAATCGCACTGATATCCCCTGTTCGATAGCGAATAATTGGAAGACCTTCTTTTTGCAGCATCGTCACAACGAGTTCTCCCCGCTCACCGTCTGGCATCTGCCTGTCGGTTTCAGGATCTAATACCTCACAGTAGATGATATCTCCCCATGCATGAAAGCCCTGCATCGCTGTGCACTCAGTAAAGAGTGGGCCTGACAATTCACTTGTTCCATAGATATCATATGCAGAGATCCCATACAGCTCGTACAACTTCCGCCGCATCTCTTCACTCCAGGGTTCTGCACCAACTACTGCCGTTCGAAGTCTCGTATCATTCTTAATCGAGACTCCCAAATGCTCTGCACTCTCTCCAAGATGCATCAGATACGAAGGCGTGCATGCAATCGCTGTTACCCCCAGGTCCTGAATCAACTCAATCTGTCGTTCAGTATTTCCAACCGATGCCGGAACAACCGCTGCCCCGATTCGCTCAGCTCCATAATGCAGCCCAAGCCCACCGGTAAATAACCCATACCCGTAACTAATCTGCATCACATCGCCTCTGCCAACTCCAATAGAAGTCAGGCCACGTGCAACTGACTCTGTCCAGAGATCAATATCTCGCTGTGTATATGCAACAACTGTTGGCTTTCCTGTCGTTCCTGACGAGACATGATACCGCACCAACTCTTCAGGCATACTCACCACAAGTCCAGTAGGATACTGATCTCGCAGATCCTTCTTATACATAAACGGCAGTTTCGTAATATCTGCAAGAGATGAGATATCATCAGGATGTACCCCACTTGCTTTCATTCTCTCACGGTACAATGGTGAAAAGCTGTACACTCGGTACGCCAGATGTTTCAGATGCCGAAACTGCAACTCTTTCAGATCTTCAGCCGGCATCTCTTCGATGCGGGCATCAAATGGCCGGTGTACACGTCGTTTTTGGCTGGCTATCGTACCATCTGTGGTGGTGTTCATGCTTCACTTCTTATGCCTTTTCTCGAAGATCTATCACTCGCTTTGCTTTTCCCTCGAATCGAGGCAGGCTTCCACGTTCTACAAGATGGATCGTTGTGCGAAGTTCGAGTCGTTCTTTCAATGCTTGTACAACCCGGGTCCGTAACTGCGTCAGCTGATCTAATTCTCCATTAAAGACTTCATCTGTGATTTCAGCAGAGATCGTCATCTCATCAAGATGATTCACCCGTTCGATCGTGACCATGAACTGATCCCCAATTCCTGGAATTTGCTTAATAACATGCTCGATCTGAGATGGGAAGACGTTAATTCCTCTAATTATGAGCATATCATCACTTCTTCCTGTCATGCGTGCAATCTTCATGCCACGTCCACACGGACATGGTTCTGGCATCAGCATCGTGATGTCTCCAGTCCGATATCGAAGCAGAGGCATTGCCTCTTTCAGGAGTGGTGTCACCACAAGCTCTCCCCGATGACCTGGAGGAAGAGTCTCTCCTGTGTTTGGATCAATAATCTCGGCATAATATATATCATGCCAGATATGGAGCCCATTATGTTCCTTGCACTCAAATGCAACTCCTGGACCGAACAACTCGCTCATTCCATAGCTATCAAATGCTTCAACTCCAAGGCGCTTCTCAAGATCAGAGCGTAATGCTTCAGACCAGGGCTCAGCTCCAAACACACCATACTTCAACTTGTCCAGGATTATACCCATTTCCTCAGAGACTTCCGCAATACGCATTGCATAACTTGGTGTACAGTGAATTGCTGTCACACCAAAATCATAAAGCATCTCGATCTGGCGGTGTGTATTTCCGGTTGCTGCCGGAATTGTCACAATTCCTAATTTCTCAGCTCCATAATGAAATCCAAGACCTCCGGTGAACATCCCATAGTTCACCATATTCTGAAAGACGTCATCGGAAGTCAGGCCCACCATCGTCAGATTTCTGGCAATGAGTTCAGACCAGGTGTCAAGATCCTGTGCAGTGTATGTCACTACCGTTGGTTTTCCTGTCGTTCCTGATGTCGTATGAATCCTGATAATATCACGCATCGGAACAGCAACAAAACCAAATGGAAATCCTTGTTGAAGATCTTTCTTTGTCGTAAATGGAATTTTTTTCACATCATCATATGTTTGAATGTCATCAGGAGTTAGTCCCAGCTCTTTGAACCTCTCTCGATAAAATGGCACAGACTGAGCACGCAGAGCAGTCTCTTGTAAGCGTTCAATCTGCAGTTTTTGCAAATCTTCTGACGACATTGTCTCAATTGCTTTATCTCGAAACATCTAATCCCTTTTAAATCTTTTTCAGGCTGATTGTTGAAAGAATTAACTCTTTTACTGCCTTCTCTGATTCGTTTATACATTATCAACCAAATATAATGAGAGTATCGGTTGATTAGACAAAATCAAATCAATAATTATTTATGGATAGAGAGAATAGTATGAACTATGAGCTCGCTTTCTGAAATCTCTGGAATGGTTATGTCACCTGTAACCGCTAGCGTTAATACAACAGTAAACCTACTTCCAATGCTCATTGGAGCGATTATAGTTCTGATTATCGGGTGGATTGCAGGCCGTGTACTTGGAAAGGCAGTGTCTGTCCTGGTTGATAAACTTGGATTTGAAAAGAACCTTGGAAAAACAGCATTTGGAAAGGCTTTTTTAAAGACAGGATGGGCTAGTTTTGCCCAAATTGCAGATTTTCTAGTTCGAATTATCATCTATCTGTTTGCCATCATGGCAGCATCAGATATACTTGGTATCACCCATCTCTCAGCACTGATTGCTGAACTGATTGCATACATCCCAAGTCTTGTTGCCTTTGTCATCATTCTCCTGATCGGTCTTATCCTTGTAGATTACTTCTCAGACTTTGTCATTGCATATGGTGAGCATGGAACCCTGCAGCTCATCAAACCAGTTATAGCGGTTCTGCGTATATTTCTGTACTTCATCGTCATCATGCTTGCACTGACGCAACTCAGGCTGGATCTGGGCATCATCTACGCATTTATAACACCAGTTGCATGGGGTGTTGGCCTCGGTCTTGGAGCTGCAATCGCAATTCTCGTTGGATTTGGTCTCAAAGATCAAGCACCAGAACTCTTCAATAAATTTCTTGAAAAATTCTGAACTGAACTAATATAACCATTTTTTTCAAAAGTGCATTGGGTACCTCAACATTCCTTCTTTTGCAGTTCCCTACTCAACTGGTACCCTCGCAATACAGCACATTGTACTTGTATAGGATTTACGCAAAATTGCACGTTTGTATATCACAATTGTTTATTAAGCTACTTCAATTAATTATTTAAGGTAGCAAAAGTGTAAGTCATATTGACTTTTGCGTAACTCCTACTTTAGTATGGCTGTGATAGTTGAGTTGATTGGCTCAACGAAAACTGAAAAAGCTTAAAGATTGATTGTGTAATTGATACCAGCACTTATTCTCGAGGCATAAAGGTAAGTGATGGAGAATTCGGGTTTATAAACATAAAACGATATGATTTCATGGAAATGAAATTATACCATTTCGCCACAATCACAAGCCGTAAAAAAATAGTGGAAATCAAACATTTATTTATCGACAGACCTTTAACCTCTTTAGTATCCTTTCTTTTTACAAGCTCACATGAATTGCGCATTTCTCCCATGTGTAACGCTGTTTTCCAAGATGTTTCTCACTCTTACCGAACTTTTCACTCCTGCACTTCATACAATCATTTCTCTTGTAAACATTCTCAAAGTCGAATTAAAACCTCAAGATCCTAAGGTATTCAGATATCATAGTACATATTCCAGAAGTGTGAGTGCCAGATCGCTATAAGGTGCATGTGGAGTGAATGCGAAACTCTCTTTACCTGTTCAGTCCTAAATATTAGAACAGGAGAAAAGACAGGTCATGGGAAGAATTCTTGTCGTAGTTGACACGATCTTCATGCGCACACTCTTAAAAAACATTCTAACCACAGGTGGACACGAGATCGTGGGCGAAGCAGAAGATGG
>WRER01000121.1 GCA_009779205.1 Methanobacteriota archaeon
CCTTCAAATCCGGAGATTCCATGCGCATCTGATAATGTTTTCAGTAATTCAAAATTCATATCATCATCCTGTTTCTTCAACTTTTGCTGCATTGTTGCATAACACTACAGCGAACACAATATTAAATCCTTCAAATTTTCATTTTTAATCACGAAAGACACGAAAAATATGAAATGTGAAACTGGGGAGCAAGTTGAGGCCGACAAACTTGCTTTCGTCTTTTTCGTGCATTTCGTGGTTTTTTTCATCTCTCTAACATTAAAACGCAATTTTAGTGTTCGCTGTAGTGATAATTAACCTACAATTTTTTCGATACGTGCAACTGCTTCATGCAGCACTGCATCGGCTGATGCATATGAAAATCGAACGTATGGGGCACCACATTCTCCAAATGCATCACCAGGAACACCAATAACACCTATATCTAATAATGCTGGAAACAATGAGGCCATTGGAACGAATGCATAGAACGCACCCTCCGGGCATTTGAAGGAGAAACCAAGACGTGTCAGACCATCATATAGAATATCCCGACGGTGTTCATACGTATTTTTCATTTGAGTCACACAGCTCTGATCGCCAGTATACGCTGCAAGAGCTGCATGTTGCGAGATTGATGTGGCACAGGTCTGACAATACTGATGCACCTTTATGCACTCATCAATATACTCTGATGGCCCTGCCACAAACCCAAGGCGCCATCCTGTCATTGCGTAAGTTTTACTTGCTGCATTTATTGTCAGAACATTGTCACCAAACTGTGCTGCACTGACGTGTTTTGTATCACCATACACAAAGTGCTCGTATACTTCATCAGAGATTACACAGATACCCTTATCATCTGCATACTCAACAATGGCACGAATTGTCTCAGCTGATTCAACTGTTCCGGTTGGATTACATGGGGAATTAAGCACAAAAAGTCGTGCACCATCCATTACTTCTTTTGCCTGCTCCACATCAATGCAGAGATCAGAGGTTAAGGGGAGGGGTCGCCCTCTTCCACTGGCGAGTTTTGTACACTCTGCATAGGAAACAAAACCTGGATCAGTGTATACAACGGCATCTCCCGGATTTACAAGAGATTGAAACGCGATATAAAGAGCTTCGCCTGCTCCTGCTGTTACAATGACCTGATCAGGTGTATAGGAAAGATCATTTTCTCGATCCAGTTTATCAGAAATGGCAGATCGAAGTTCAGGTAGACCTGCATTAAATGTATATCCACAGTATCCTTCCTGAATCGCATGAATAGCAGCGTCTTTGATGTGTTGTGGGGTGTCTAAGTCTGGCTGGCCGAGCGTAAGATTTACGGAACCTGGCTTTGCTGCTTGAAAAAACTTTCGAATTCCTGATAATTCTACAGACAAAACCCGATCTGATATAGTATATCCATTCATTTACAATCTACCCATTTGTCTTTTTATTCAATATTTGCATGATGTTCCTGCATTTGAGCAGCAGAGAGAGTTAACCGTTCCATCAGTACAGAAATAATGGCATCGCAGAAAATAAGCGATGTTGTTTCGAATAACGTTCCGAGTGGTGCGAATAACGTATGATCACTTTTGATGATGCGGGATGCAACTTGAATCTCTTTGTCTGCTGAGCTAGCTCGAAAGCTTGGGATTAAAACAATGCAATCCGCCTTATCCCCAAGAGGGGAGGGCAAAGAAGCAGTAATGAGGCAAACGCGCCCTGACTGCTGCTTTGCAGTCTCCGCAATGTCAAGCACAGTTCTTGTTTTTCCAGAACCAGACATGACAATTAACATGTCTCCACAAGTCATAGCAGGAGTTATTGTCTCTCCAACAACATAACTGGAAAAGCCAAGATGCATAAGCCGCATTGCGAGTGCTTTTGCAACGAGACCTGAACGTCCTGCTCCCATCACGTAAATTCGTGCATCCTTTGCTTTGAGTATTTCGTCAACAAAGAGAGAGATATCCTTTACAGACAAACCTGCGGCAGTTAACTCAATTTGATGAGCCATACGCATCATCATATTTTGAGCCATGCAGCCATCTGCGTCATCAGTCATTCTAGTACCCATTTTGATGTTTCCCTACATCAGGCTTTTCTAGTACCCTGAAAGTTTGATAATATGTACTCAAAATAGTATTGTTTCATTAAATGGGGATAATTTTCTGAAGAATCTGCATTTAACCTCCTTTTGCCTTCCGCTTTATTAAAGTATATGTTATGTTAATACGTACTCAAATAAAGATTATTACGGCGTTAAGCACTAAAACTTCTGTCTAAAATTCCAAAAGGTTCCAAAACCTCCATCCAACCTCACCCAAAAAGTCCTCTATCGATAAAAACTTTGAAATTTCTAGAAATATTGCGACATCATGAAGAAAGTTCATGGAAAACACGATACAGAGGCAAATCTAGCATTAGAGAAAAAACTCAAAAGTTGGCTCGAGAATTCACCAATCTATTTGTTTCTCCAATGGTTTGATACCGTTGAGGGTGTTACAGTTTCGTCCAAGATTCTTTCAAAAAGATGGACAACGGAAATTACGAAGCGGGATAAGATGTTCTTCGATAAATTAGGAGTTTCACTGCTATATTGGTTTGAGTATATGTTAGCAAACTTTTTGGCTAGTACGCAGTGTCATCTAAATTTGGACAACCCATCTGAAATTATAATGAAGTCATCCTTCAAAACGACGTTATTAACCCGCTGATGAAGTCTTCCGCCAATTGTGGAAGTACCTTCTTATATATTAACTTGTGTTGAATATATAAATAATTGGAAAATGTATTATATATTCCATGGATGCTGTGTTGAGTTTTAATCCTGAAAAGTTAAGTCCGAAAGAACAAAAAGAATTGTGTCAGAAAATAGTTCTCCAAATGCTAAAGTACGGAGATACGAAGGAGGTTTCCTGAATTGGTGAGTGTAGCCTTCGACACGTTCAATCAACATGGAAGAAATACCGTGACGGCGGAATTGATCCTACAAAATCTGTAAAAATGGGGCGTTTTTCTGGAACAGGGCGTAAATTGACGCCAGAGCAAGAGGCAATTCTCATCTAAATTTTAACAGAATAGAACTTACGCAAAATTACACGTTTGTAAATCACAATGCCTTATTAAACCACTTTAATTAAGTTTTTTGAATTAACAACAGTTTAAGTCATGTTGATTTTTGCGTAACTCCTACAGAAAATAGCCCAGATGAGATGGGATTGAGTGTCTATTTATGGGACAGAAAAACTGTAGCAAAACTGGTAAAGCAGCAATTTGAGATAGATGTGCCACTTTCAATGATGGGAGACTATTTCGCGAGATGGAATTTTACTTTACAGCGTCCAAAAAAAAGTTGTAACATTTCGAAATGGGGGTATAAAAACCAATCTGTCGATTAAAAGGGGGGAAATAGTTATAATTGTGTTTTTGTATACAGGTCGTACTATCCTTGTATAGGATTTTTCGTGTTTTTGTGGTTCATTTTATAGTTTCCGAGGAAATCTAATCATTATGTTGGCGGACGAATACGGCGTGATGGATTATCTCCACGTGGATAACTCCGCCCCTTTTTCTTATCTCCACGCGAGTACCCAACGTTTCGTTCTTTCCAATCTTTCTTCTGATATTCACCTTTTGGGCGCTGATCTCGATCACTCCTTCTTTCTCTGCCTTCTCCATCTTTTTGTCGATCTTGTTTGTCTGTAACAACCCTCCGATACCGTTCTTCTTTATGTCCTTCTTTTTTTACCTCAGCTTTTGCTTCATTCCTCTTTGGCATCCATCTGGGAGAATCTGATGCATTTCTCTTGTCAAAGCGAGGTTTTGTCCGTTCTTTGTCATCCATATAACGAGTACCATCAGAATCTCTCCCATCTTTTGAAAAATAACCTATTTTCGGCTTCATCTGTTGAGTTGATGGATGATTGTCCCGTTCTCGCTTTCTGCCGGAAGGTGAGTTCTTCAGTTCTTCCCATGTTTTCCAAACCGTTTGATCGTCATTGTATTTTCGATAACTGGATGACTGTGATAACGGCTCTCTTCGCGTATTCTCTTGTGCAGGATGCCTTCTTGGTTTCCACTCATCAGATCTTTCAGCAGGTTTTCGATAATTGGATGACGGCGATAGCGAATCTTTTCTTCTCGTATGCTCTTGTGCAGGATGCCTTTTTGGTTTCCACTCATCAGATCTTTCAGAAGATTTTCGATAATTGGATGACGGCGATAGCGAATCTTTTCTTCTCGTATGCTCTTGTGCAGGATGCCGTTTTGGTTTCCACTCATCAGATCTTTCAGAAGATTTTCGATAATTGGATGACGGCGATGTCGAATCTTTTCTTC
>WRER01000122.1 GCA_009779205.1 Methanobacteriota archaeon
TTCTGGTTGATGGTGACTTTTGTTTCATTTTCTCCGTTTAAGCCATCAGCAATGATGACAGGGGCATTTACCGTAGAGTAGGCAAACCCATTGAGAAGTGCTGTTTCATGGTGATCTACTGCATTTCGACGCTTATACAGGTAGAGCGTATTTGTATCTGTGAGAAATGGCTTTCCTTGTGCACTACGGACTGCGTCAACGACCTGTCGATCGTATTGAGGTCTGATATATGCATCATTTCCCCGTTCTCCCATATGGAGTTTAATTGCACACAGATCACCTGGAGTGATGCAGGCTGCAAGATCTGCATTATCGAAAATTCGTCGAATCTTTTTCTGAGTGTTCTCGAAGTCATTTGTGCGAAGGTTAATGAAAAATACGTCACTTGTCATATCCAATCCTTTTTCTATAGTAGTACTATGTTTGCTCTTATTTCTATGGTGTGTGCATGCCGTTCACCATGCTGCAAAGGATGCCTGATACACGTCCAGCCGGTGTGCCTTTCAGCTCATTTAATATATCTATTTTTCTAATTAAAATTCCTTGCGATGTTGATTCTCCAAGTACCATCTAGATCACCCCGTCCTGCACTATGTGAAACGTATAACTGTGGATATTGCCACCGATACCATCGATTTGCAGAGGACTTTCGATGTAGCCCAGGTCGTACTCAAGTGTTTCTCGCATTTCACCGCCGCGTAAGTTGAAGATCCTAAATACACTCTGCTGTTATCCTGATATAGAATTCACGTCTATTGCTCCTGTTTTTACTTCGTCGATTACGATCCTGTACGATACGGCGGTCTCATCGTCGTAGCAGAATCTAATTACGGGTGGACGTACGAGATCAATGACAAATATGTTCCGAATCGGACAGAGGAGATTGTAAAGGAATGGAGGCCAGGCAACACGCGTTGGTTCGGGGGGGATACCGGCTGGATCGTGTATCAGGCATCCTTTGCAATGTGGTGATCTGGTATTGTTATGTGTGCGCGTACCACAGAAAAAAATAGAAAATAGTTGTGTTTTTACATGAAAAACAAAAAAATCTGGGTGAATAGGTATCGTCAAACAACGAATAATTGTAAATTCTGCATTAGAGATACGCCCATCTGACTTGGAGATTATAACAGATGTACAATACTTCAATTCCATTTGAGTTACACTCACCCTATCCTCCAGCAGGATCGCAGCCACAAGCTATTTCTGAACTCGTTGATGGGTATCATTCCGGGTTTTCACAGCAGACACTCCTTGGTGTAACAGGATCTGGAAAGACCTTTACCATGGCAAATATTATTGAGAGGCTTCAGCTTCCAACGCTTGTGTTTGCTCATAATAAAACGCTTGCAGCCCAGTTGTACCAAGAGTTTTTAGAGTTTTTTCCAAAGAATCGTGTTGAATTCTTTGTATCGTACTATGATTACTATCAGCCGGAATCATATATTCCATCAAAAGATCAGTACATCGAAAAAGACGCACAGATTAATCCTAAAATTGAGATGATGCGGCTGTCAACTACGGCATCACTGCTTTCAAGGAAGGATACGATTGTTATTGCATCTGTTTCATGTATCTATGGTCTTGGCAAGCCTGACAGTTACGAAAATATGGGATTTGATCTCGGTGTTGGTCAAAAGATCACCCGAAATGAGATCTTGAATCGGTTAATAGATAATCTGTACATCAGAAACGATATCGAACTGCTTCCAGGCAGGTTTCGGGTAAAAGGAGATACGATAGATCTGGTACCGAGTTATTATAATCATATCATCCGCATTGAATTGTTTGGAGATGAAGTTGATAGAATTACTGAGATCAACCGAACAACAGGAGATATCTCTGAGCGGCTCCGTCATGTGTATGTGTTTCCTGCATCTCATTACATCATTGATCCTGATCAGAAAGAGATCGCATTGCAGGGCATCAGAAAAGAGCTAAAAGAACGCCTCCCTCACCTGTCAATGCTCGATGCTCACAGGCTTGAGAGCAGAACAAAATTCGATATCGAGATGATCGAAGAGACAGGAAGCTGTAAAGGAGTCGAAAATTATTCACGCTTTTTTGATGGCCGGGAACCTGGTGAAAAACCATATTGTTTGTTTGATTACTTCCCTGGTGAATTTTTGTTGTTTATTGATGAGAGTCACCAAACGCTCCCGCAGATTCGAGGAATGTATAATGGAGATCGTTCACGAAAGATCCCACTTGTAGAATATGGATTTCGACTGCCATCTGCATTTGACAATCGTCCATTGGTGTTTCATGAGTTTGAGCAGTATTTGAATCATGCAATATACGTGTCCGCAACGCCCGGACCATATGAACGGGAACATTCGATCAAGATTGTTGAGCAGATCATTCGTCCAACCGGTCTTTTAGATCCTGTTGTAGAAGTCAAACCAATTCAAGGACAGATGGCTGATGTGCTGGCTGAAATCGAAAGTACAGTATCGATTGGTTATCGAGTGCTTTTAACAACGCTTACCAAGAGGCTCGCTGAAGAGCTGACTGAATATCTCGAAGAGCAAGGAATAAAAACCAAGTATTTGCATTCTGATATCGAAACACTCGATCGTATGGAGATTATTCGCCAGCTTCGACTTGGAACATTTGATGTGCTGGTTGGTATTAATCTCCTTCGTGAAGGGCTTGATATCCCTGAAATCGGGTTTATTGGTATTTTTGATGCAGATAAGGAGGGGTTCTTGCGTGATGAACGAAGTCTGATTCAGATTATTGGAAGAGCCGCACGAAATGCAGATGCACACGTTATATTGTATGCAGATACTATCACAAAGTCGATGAAAAACGCCATGGATGAGACTCTTCGCAGAAGAACAATGCAGTGGGAGTATAATGAAAAACATGGCATAATTCCGCAGACAATTATTAAGGCCGTCTCACAAGAACAGATAACTGAACTTGAAGAGGAAATAGAGGCACAAAAGTCAGGAATATCTATTGAGGATATGATCATCGAATTTGAGGAACAGATGAAAGCAGCAGCAAGCAGGCTTGACTTTGAAGAAGCAATCGTGCTTCGCAATAAAATTACACAGCTACGAGCGAGGAAAAAGTAGGGGAAAGGAGAAATGAACGATGTTCAAATACACACTTGTCACACGGCAGTCTGACAGGGAGTGGAAGATGATGGCATCTATACTGATATATGCATAAAACTGTCAATTAATGCACATATTTGGTTGAAATAGTGGAAACATTCGTACGTAGATTCCCAACTATTTTATGGGTGTGAGTTGAAGATTCGTCAAACCTTTGAATGTGTGAAATCTTTCATTCAGTCCCATATTATTATGGTAAGCAAGGTATACCCAAAATTTTCTGGAAATGTACGATTCGTACTATTTTCATTCGTAAGCCACGATGAGAGGGAGAGGAAGGAGAAAAGGACAAACATGAAAGAGAAAACGGTTCGGCGTAGAATAATTCACTGGATAGCCTCTTCAACCTACATTTCGCATCAACTGAAAAATAATACTCATTTTTTGATAAGTAGTCTTATGTTATAAGAACATGAAAATAATTAGAGGAAATTTGAAAAAATTATGAGCTGTATGAAAATTTCATATAATATTATTGCTTTTGTTGAAACTAGAACTTTACTTGTATAAGTGCGAAAAGTGGGTTTAACATCAAATACATTAGCAAGAACATATATATGTCTGAAAGAAAAAATAACATAAAGGTTGATTTGATGCAAAATGAAGATAAGGCAGTTGTTCTTATTGTGGATGATGAACCTGCATTAAATGAGTTATTTGTACTTGGCCTCAAAAAATATGGATTTGATACAGAAGGCGTCCTTGGGGGGGTACAATGCTTAGAAAAACTTCGAAGCGGCTATCGTCCAGATATAATCTTACTTGACATGATTATGGATCAGATGGATGGTTGGGAGACACTTCGTAATATTAAGAGAAATGAAGATACAGGAGATATTCTTGTACTGATGCAGACAGGAAAAAATTTGACACATCAAGAAGCGAGAACATATTTTTCCGAGATTATGGGCTATATTATGAAGCCAATAACTCCAAAATCAAGCATTGGCCATATTGAACGCTCGCTTCAATTACACAAATCTTTCCTTGAAATACGTGATGCTGCACTTGCGGCAGGGCTTCCAGCTGATGAAGTAAATGACTGCATACAGACATATCGTGGTCTTATGGTGGCAAAAGAGTTGGCAGCCCTTCTTGACAGTAAATATGGGACATCTGATGATATGCATGAAGCTGAAGAATTTTCTCAATGCATTAAGAACTTACAAA
>WRER01000123.1 GCA_009779205.1 Methanobacteriota archaeon
ACGCATGCTGCCAATGGGTTTCACTCTCTTTAAAATCATAATTTTTTGGAAGATCTTGATATGACATTTCTGATTATTATGTTGCTGTTATTGCTGTAATACGTATTCATGTGGTGGGGGAGGGGTAATGTATAATTGTACAATAATCATAGCGAAGCATAGGCTTTAACTCGGGGAAAATGATACAGATATGAATGTAAAAATAATTGCTCTAAATTGCTGAAATTTTTGATTTGGTATACGTATGGATTTATTCTATTAGTTTACATAAAGTCCTTCTGAAACATTCTGGTTTCTTTTAAATAAATGTCACGTGAATTTATTTGCTGGGTGAGTAGCAGTCTCACGTGAACAATCAAAGTGCACTTGAAGATATTTTGAGCAGTCATTTTGATGATTAATGTATTATATTAAAAAGATTGTTTATGTATTTTATATCTTATGTTGCTGGTGTTGGCCGGCAGGGCAATTCACAATGAGCGGGTCGCTTGAGTTAAAAGATAAAATAGCACATAATTGTGCACTGTAGAATTTTACATTGTGAATTGTTTTCCTCATCTATTCTCACAATAATCAATCATGGACCCAAAAATACGGGTGCCATCAACGGATCCCAGAAGTGCATCACAGGCACGCTCTGGATGTGGCATCATCGCAAGCACATTTCTCGTACTGCCAAACACACCGGTAATGTGCTCATATGTTCCATTATGGTTCACTGTTGAAGTTAACTCTCCATGCTCATTACAAAAGCGAAATGCAACATCCGGTGAGCCAAAAGCAGGTGACGGAACATACCTCCCCTCGCCATGAGCAATAGGTACCTTAATGACTTCACCGAGTTTAAAGCGGGAGGTAAATGGTGATTCATGTGTTTCTACACGTAAATATGTTGAGCGGCAAACAAATGTAGGATATGCATTTCTGGCAAATACCCCAGGAACAAGTTCGCTTTCACAGGCTATTTGTGCACCATTACAGATCCCAATAACAAGACTTCCATTCTGAGTAAGACTCCGCACATCATTCATAATCTCAGTGCGGGCAGCAATAGCTCCTGCACGGAGATAATCTCCATAGCTAAATCCGCCAGGAATAATAATGGCATCGTACTCTTTTTTCAGTCCATCTTTATACCATACCCAGTCACAATCCACACCAAGTCCAGAGACGGCATAACAAGCATCCTGATCGCAGTTGGAGCCTCCAAACGCGATAGTTGCCCATCTCATCCCAGAACCTCAATCTCATACCTTTGAATGACAGGATTTGCAAGCAACTGTTCACACATCGAGACTGCCTGTGCATGTGCATCATCCTTATTGAGAGCTAGAAAGGTTACCGTAAACTTTCGTTCTGCTTTGAGAGTTTCTGCGTGAAAGCCCTGATTATTCAGGGCTTTTAAAATCGTATTGGCCTCAGGATCAAGCATGCCATCCTTCAGTCCAACCGTAATGGATGCTGTAAAATTCATGAAATTTACCCCTCTGATGGAAGAATACGATCAAGTAAGGTCTTATACGCTTGAATGACGTCCCCCTTCCCAAAGCGATACACGTCTTTATCTAAAGATTCATGTGTTTCTTTGTCCCATAACCGCATGGAATCCATACTTATCTCGTCACCAAGATAAATGATCTCGCCAGCTCTTCCAAACTCAAGCTTAAAGTCAACAAGGATTATTCCGGACAGATCAAAAAAGTCTCTTAAGATCAAATTTACTTGAAGCGCTGCCGACTTCATCTGATCAAGTTCTTCAGCGGTTGCAATCCCAAGTGCAAAAATGATATCCGGGGTAATCATAGGATCACCGCGTTCATCTGATTTGTAGTCAAATGTCACAATGGGTGGGTCAAGAGATTGCCCGTCAGTAAATGGATAGCGATTAATGAGTGATCCCGCAGCAACATTTCTGACAACGACTTCAAGAGGGATCATGTCCAGCTTTCGAACGAGCATTGACGTGTCAGAGACCATACGGAGAAAGTGAGTAATGATAGCAGTCTCTTCGAGCAGACACATGAAAAACTCGCAGGCACGAGCGTTAAGCTGACCTTTGTTCGCGACAATATCATGTTTTTCTCCGTTAAAAGCGGTCATATCATCACGGTACACGACGAGGAGCTCGTCAGGGTGTTCGGTGGTATATACTGATTTTGCCTTCCCTTCATACAGGAGGCCGGTAGATTGTACGTCAGACATTAATTATCCTCGTTTAGGTTCACTTGTTATGTTGATCTTTGATTCGTGTACTGAGTGTGTGAATAAGAGAAGAAAGATGTTGTGAGTACCATCCTTTCTCAATATACTGTGGATAGATGCAGAGTCTTTCCTGCAATACATTATCTCCAATAAGGGCAGCAAGCTCATCGATCTGCGGCCATGGATGCTCAGGGTTTATGTAATCGATCGTTACTGGAGAAACTCCTCCAAGATCATCTACCCCATATGGTATGAGAGTTTTGGCGTTTGCAAGGTTTGGAGGGATTTGAATAGCAATATCTGACGGTAAAATCTCATGGGCGAGTGAAACGACGTCGACGATACTATCTTCACTTGCAGGAGGGAGATGTCCCATCTCAGTTCCTGCCCCCGGACAGAAGTTTTGTATGATACATTCCTGAATATGGCCGTACTCTTTATGTAATGCAGAAATCGTCTCTAACGATTCAATGTGATCATTTCTGTTTTCCCCAATTCCAAGCAGAAGCCCGGTAGTGAATGGGATTTTCAGACGACCTGCATCAGCGATCATCTCGATACGGCGTGTGGGATCTTTTCCAGGAGAGTGTGTGTGAGCTGGAAGCACTGCAGTTGTTTCAAGCATGAGGCCCATACTTGCTGTGACAGGTTGAAGCATCTCCATCTCATCAGCAGTTAAGACTCCTGCGTTTGTATGAGGAAGCAATCCGTATGTGATGGCATGCTCTGACATGGTGTAGCAATACTCAAGCATTGATGAGTGCCCTGTTATTTGTTTGAGCAAAGGTGTAAAGCCAGATACACTGTCTGGTTGTTCCCCAAAGGTAAAAAGAGCTTCAGTACAGTTTAACGCCGCGCCGTGTGCAAGAGTAGCCAAAACAGTGTCTGGAGTCAGAAGTGCATCATTGCCAACCGGTGCATAAAACGAACAGTAACCACATCTGTTTTGGCAGACACGAGTAAGGGGCAGAAATACATTTCGTGAGAATGTAATCACACGGGATTCCATTACCATATTTATAGGAGTGGAAGAATGATAAAGCAATTGACAATTGCTTGTTTAACCCATATTGAATGTTTTAACGTTTTACTAGGTCAATAAACGTGCTTTTGTGTTTTTCATGCATTTCATGGTTTTTTTATCTATCTGACATTAAAACGCAATTTTAGTGTTTGATATAGTGTTAATCGATATTGTCTTACCACCCCCTCCGAACGAACTCACCGATTCGAAGGATTGGTGCGCGTTTTGCCTCATTTTAACTTATAATGAGCACGCCTTTGTAAAAGTGCACTTGCATACCACTTGTTTTCCAAAAATGACAGAGTAAAAGCGAAAGATCTAAGAAATAGGAGGGAAAAATCGATATTGAGCACTATGAAAAAAGCGAATATTGATGAGTTTGATTCTGCTTCAATCGAATGTGTGTTTTCTAAGTCGCGTATTGCCTGAGAGATGGCAGAGGAGTAATTCCTCTATGGTTCGATTGTGTTTGCTGGTACGATGAATGGAACAGGGATCGATGTCATCTCCCCATCTGTGGCATTTCTGACAATACAGGGGATCGTGTATTCCCTTGGTTTAAGTCCGATGTAGTCGAAGGGGTTGGTGGTGGTAAAGGAGATCTGATTGGATCAGATTGGGTATATGCATCTGATGAGTGTGAAAAAAGGGTATGTGGTTTTGTCCACTATGGTACCACAAACTCAACGGACTCTGTTATCGTTTCTCCTCCAGACGCATTTTTGATGATGCAGCGAATGGTGTATGTTCCGTGAGGAAGTCCGGTGTAATCGTAGGGGTTGGTTGTTGCGCCAGGGATGTCAACCCAGTTGCCGTTTTCCAGTACCTGCCACTGGTAGGAGGGAATAGAGTTGCCGCTGCTCCATGCCTCAACGAACAATCTTGCTCCTCCCGGTATGAGTTCGACAAAGACGGAGGGGGTAGCGGAGTTGAGAGTGTCAGTTATGCCGCCGGTGTTATAATTACCATCATCATCACGTACGCGTACTATTGTGACCGTCTGTTTTATCAGATCCACAACGGCCAGATACAATCCAACAGCATCTGTTCCCATG
>WRER01000124.1 GCA_009779205.1 Methanobacteriota archaeon
ACTAACAGGCTCTGCTTCCTCTGTTACCGGCGTGATGAATGCTTCAATTTCATCACTGACACCTTTAGAGCTCTCGGTATCACCACCCTGTGCTTCCCCACTCTCTTTCACGTCACTAACAGGCTCTGCTTCCTCTGTTATCGGTGTGATTAACGCTTCAATTTCATCACTGACACTTTTATAGCTCTCAGTATCAGCATCCTGTGCTTCCTCACTCTCTTTCACGTCACTAACAGGCTCTGCTTCCTCTGCTACCGGCGTGATTAACGCTTCAATTTCATCACTGGCACCTTTAGAGCTCTCGGTATCAGCATCCTGTGTATTCTCACTCTCTTGCACTTCACTAACAGGCTCTGCTTCCTCTGTTACCGGCGCGATGAATTCTTCAATTTCATCACTGACGCTCATATGCCGAGCAAATGCGGGGGGATACGCTAAGGGGTGATAATCAATATTGTCTGCATCAATTGCAAAGCTCATGTCTGTAAAGCCATCACCATTTGAATCTCTGGCAGTTGCAGAAAAACCACTTCCATCTGAGGTGAGCCAGACATTACCGCCACGTCTTTCACCACCAAGCACATTTCTACCAGGAATAGGAACGATACTCCATGAATTTCCCATTTTTTCATTCACAATGACATTATTCTGGTTTTTGAACATATTGTCTGTGAATGTATTACCATATGATTTGAACACTCCAATTCCAGTCAAGCAATTTTCAATTATGTTTCCTGAGAAATGACTGGATCTAACTCTGTCGAGTCTGATCCCAAATTTACCCGCCTGTGATATGTGCGTATTCAACACTTTTGCGTCGGATATATCAAACAGCCATATTCCATTTGTAAAGCCTGAGATATTCAGATCTTGTATGGTAACCCTGCGAAGTGGTTTATTCACTCCTGTGGAGACCAACACCCCGTTTGTTTCCCCGCGTGCCACTGCAGGACCGGAAATTGAAAATCCATTCCCATCAAGAGTCACATTATCACATGTTATCTCAAAAACTGCAGATACATCACGTGCAGTGATATCTTGCTGTAGTAAGTAATACCCTGGCTTTGTAATCTTGTATCCTCTATATACTGGAATGACTGATGAATCTCGAGTCCCTCCACCAAGAGATCCAAAACTACTGCTAATCAGTGAATCTTCTACGAGACCATCGATAACCAATGACGCTTTCAAGTAATACCTGTCAGGAGTCAGCATTTCCGGCCTTCCAGTCGTCAAAAATACTCTTCCTGATGAACCAGGGTTAATTGCCTCCCCTGGTCGAGATATCAGATCTACTGTACGCCCTTTATTTGAATATGGAACAAGGGAAAATCCAATATTGAATGGAGGAGAAACCTCAGTTCCCTCATTTAAAATCAAAACAGACCCTACGATAGTCTCTTGTGGAATATCTCCAAGTGGTAATGTCTCAAGATTATTGATAGTAACCTTCAATGAAACATCAGATAATATAAGACTATGATCCGCCCCCACACTTGTTGAAATTGCGCAAATTCCAATAATGCAAACAAAAATGGAATAAATCCACCCTCCCCATTTGTGCACCATACTTACAAAGTAGGTACAGTTCATAATAAATGTAATCTTTTTGTAACTATTGACCCCCCAAACTATTTTTCAAAATTGGTTGAGCTACCGCTAATAGTTTCACCACTTCATAGCCCGCCTATCCAAGAGGTCCGAGGTATGCCTTCACGTTTTTTTTGACCACCAACCTTTCGTCCGCTTTTTTTACCAAGGCTTACTGGTTTTGGATAATGCACCAAAATATAAAGATCAATCGCCACCCAGAAAGAGAGGAGTGGACAATTACATCTTTTTTTCTTTTTTTTGTTGAGAGCAGGAATCCATAGAATGGGTGGCAATTTTTTTCCTCAATTACCAGTCTAATACGTACTTCACCGGCTCAATGAAGAGTTGAGACATAAAGCGCGTTTTTGATCATTATACTCATTTATGACATATAATGAATATGATACATATTCATATATGAAATGAAATAAAAACTGGCATCTATGAATTCTGCTCTTTTCACAAAATGTACCTTATTACAAGAGAAAGTTCTTTCAACCTCCCTCAGAGGCTGAAAGAACAAAGTAATTTCATTAAAGCTCCTATCTACGACATTGTAACGATGATTAAACACAATTTGATGGGGGTTGTGTAATATTCACTGTATGCGTCAGGTGTTATTTGGATGGGGGGTCACTATAATCAATATCGTAGGTAGACACGTAATAGTCTCCCTTAATTACATATAAATATTACCACAATGAATCAGAGTAGAGCATCTGCAGTATGAAAATTTCAGCCTTGTAAATCCCTTTTTTCTTTTATATCGTGTTTACATACCCTCAGTTATTATAGGAAACAATATTAGACCTGTCCGAGAATGAACAATACATCAAATATATATTTAACTAAGTAAAAATGAGTTATAATATAATATTCTAGAAATTCAAACTGTGAATGAAAATTTCAATCAGTTCTGGCTGAGCCTTTATGATAAAATTAAATTTTTAGGCATAAAGAAGTTAAAATCTTCAGAATCTGCAAAGAAGCGTACCGAGGAAAGGGAAAATGGGGGCTATTAAGAGTTAAAATTGTAGCGTCCTTGTACAACCATAGGTTCGCCCTCTAGTTTTCGGACGGGTCTATTACTTCTCATCCTCATCTAGCATTTCAGGAAACAGTTCGAGAAGATTATTTTTATTATCTGAAAATATCTTGTTTTCAGGTTCCAGTGTAAGAGCGTATTCAAATGCATATAGTGCTTCTTCTGGCATATCAAGCATGATATAACAATATCCAAGATCATTGTACGCAGATCCATCTGGATCGCCTTCAATCGAATTATGCCATGCGCTCATTGCACTTGCATAATCTTTCTGCTCCATATATGTAATTGCAATGTTTTTCCAGGCTTTTGCGATAATAACAGTATTTACTCCATGCGTTGCATCTGGTACCACTGCTTTTTGCCAAGCTTTTTGAGCAGCTGCAATGTTTCCTTCGTAATAAAGAATTGTTCCGATATCATTCCATCGCTCTATTGGAAGTGCACTATCCTCCACTTCTGATGCGATATCCTTAAGATTCTCTATGAAAAAATTTCTATCATTTCTATATTTTGCTTCCATTGGTTCTATTGCAACAGCGTTATTATATGCCATAAAGGCTTCTTTAGGCATCCCAAGGATCAAATAAGCGGTTGCCATATTATCATATGAAGCAGCGAATGCCGGATTGAATTCAATACTCTGCATCCATGCCAGAATAGCATCTTGATACAGCTGTGCGTGCGCATATGCAAGCCCGATATTGTACCAAGCATCAGCAGCAAACGCTGCATCCAAAATCATTGCATTGTGCCACGATCCAATTGCATCATTGTATTCTCCTGCGTCAAAGAAGATATTCCCGACTAAAAACCATTCTTCTGCGGAATGTGGCGCCGCTAAAGCTTCAAGTGCTACTTCATCAGCTAATACTGATTGTAAAAGAAGTAAAAAGAATACAAAGTATAATATCACGAGAAGAGGGCATCTCTGCAGCCCATCTAATATCCTGTTCATTATTGCTTACTCTATTTTCTTAGCAGTAGAAGAGCCTGGCGCACCACTCACAATTGGAAGTGCCGTCACGATATCTGGTAGTGTTTCAATAGGAATGCCTGCAACCATCAAATGCGATTTAATATCTGAATATTTCCGCGAACCATCGCATCCAAGGGAGATGTTTACGCTTCCACTGAGGTACGGTTGTGCTGTTGCATCAGCACATACCGATTGGATCCCTGAGAAGTTTGAAGTAATTCTTCCTCCATGTTTGAAGAGATATGCCTGGGCCATTTTTAACAAATAGATAGGTTCTGCGATGATTATGACAACTGCCGGATCAAATGGTGTATTTTCAAGAGGTGCATACATTGTTGCATGTACCAATTCAGCTTCGATTGCTGGAACACTGTCGATCGTTCGTTTACATGATGACATACTCTCGAATTTTCCAAGCTTGAAATAAAATTCACCTGTTTTTAGTGAGTTAGTCAGCTCAGCAAGCCCAAGTGCCCACGCTCCTCCAGCACAGAGGTGCATATCACGTCTCGCAAAAAGAGATTTACTTTCACTTCTTGCTAGATTTACCATTTCACAGTGGCGCAGCTTCTTAGGTACCTCTTCAAGACCTGTTGGAATATCTTTTTCAGCAAAAGCAAATCCGACTGCAACCGGAGATCCTGGAAGATGTAGAAATTCAC
>WRER01000125.1 GCA_009779205.1 Methanobacteriota archaeon
GACTCCGGTGTGTGCTAAATAAACAGTATCCACTGGGAGATGGATGTATTAGTTATGGACAGTGCGTGTATGCCGGGTTACTGAGAAGTGATAGGTGAATAAAGCACCGTACACGTCTATTGCACTTTTCTTTGATTTAAGGAAATTAAAAGAGATTTGACGTGATCTTAATCAAAACCCATGGGGCAAACTCTGGACGATAGTGTTAAAAAAGTGGAGTTATAGTATTAATACACCGTAAAACACCACCTCAGCCGGCCCCTTTAGCCAACACCGATCTCCATCAATACGAATCGTCAACGGACCTCCAAGAGTTTCAACCTCAATTTCATTCGAAAGCTCACGAAGACGATGAGAAACCGCAGCAGCAGCTGTTGATCCAGAGCCACACGAAAATGTCTCACCCTCGACACCTCGTTCAAACGTCCGAACTGATATCTCATTATCTCCGATAATCTCAACAAAATTGACATTGGCACCCTCTGGGAATACGTCATCATTTCTTATTTGTGACCCTACCTCATGCACTGGGAATGAATCAAGTTCATCAACAAACACAACGGCATGAGGAACACCGATTTTTGCTGCATACACATGATGTCCTGCAATAATTGCGTGAAATGGCCCTGTGCCGCGAGCAGGAATCAGAGCTGCATCAAATGCAGCAGGAGGCATTTCAACCTCAGCCAAAAAATCATCGTCTTCATCATGCGAAACACCCACTGCAATCGTTCCGGCAAGTGTCTTCACAGTACATGACGATGTAATGTATTTTGCATCGTATGCGTATCGAACCAAACACCGAATTCCATTCCCACACATCTCAGCCTCACTCGCATCAGGCTGAAAGAGACGCATGGTCAGATCAGTATCAGTACCTTTTCCTAAAAACAGCACACCATCCCCGCCGATACCAAACCGCCTGTCACAATACAACTCAGAAAAGCTCGCCTTCATCTCTTCAGGAACGAGCTCCGCTGTATATTCATCAATCAAAATAAAGTCATTTCCATTTCCTTCAAGTTTCACAAATGCAAGTTCCATAATATCTGCTCAGTACATACGTTGCCCATAGATAACTGGTTATGCCAAAACGAACTGCTCAACACCAAATAAGCAGGTTCGACTGAGATACGTACCAAAAAAGGATAGAAAAGGGCTCAACATGAAAGACATATGCCATTTCACCACAATCACAATTCGTAAGAAAAACGCTTGAAATTCGATATTTATGTATCGACACAGCCTACCCATGATTCCATGATTCGGGTAATGGTCCTTTTATTTTGCTGCTTAATGCCATAAAATCATCGACTCTGCGTATATGGCCTTTAAAGCACACATTCATAAATATGTAAACATTTTGTTTAGTTGGTTTGAAAATTTGAAATTTTGAAAATATACGTATTCAGGTTGATCTGCACTCTATGGACAAATATGTATTTCAAGAAATACTGTATGTGTCTAAATTCACGCAGAATGTAGGTATCAAGTCAATTGAGAGCAGAATTGAAACGTCCAGGGTTATTCGCCTTCAATCACAAAATCCTCTGAGCTAAAGTTGCTATAATATCTCCCAGTCTCAGCTGAAAATTTCAATACACAATAATCTGGGTCGGTCACACCCAAAGGATAGTACATGGTGTCTCCTTCCTTCCAAATCATCTCTTTACTGGCAGCATCCTCCAATACTTCCATCGTGCCTTTTAGCATAACACCGCGAAAAAACCGTTTATCGAAAAAGTAGATACAAGCTTTTGGATTTTTTCGGTACTGTGTCACTCGCATAGAGGAAGTATTTGTCGTAAAATAGAATGTTTTGATGCCACTGCGCTTTCTTGGGGGCAACATAGCTTTCGTATTTGGAAACCCATCATTGTCCACCGAACTAATGAGAGAAACTCCTTGTTTATCAATCAGCTTTCCAATTGTTTGTTCAGCATTTTTCATCATAATACCATCCTCCCGATCATTTTTAGATAAAACAATCTTCTAACACTTCTGTACGTCATATCCGATTCCTCCAAAAATTCAAATGTTTTTCATGGTTCCTTTTTCTCTCTTTCTCTCTTTAGGGAACTGAATAGTTACAAAAAATCAATCATTCATTATCAATCAGATACACCATCACCACGCTCAAGGCGAGTCAATGGAGATGAGTATCGTAGATATGACGATAAAAACGCAGCAGTCTCAGAGGTATATACATCAATTGGCGAGCAAAGAGAAAAACCCATGTTCAGTGCGACTCGAATCTGCTTTCCAAGTGCTACTGAAAAGAGCTGCTGAGACCTGATCAGATCGGTAAAGCAGCAGTACTGCCGCACAACTTCAACAACATATCTCCCATCCCGGATATATGGTCCTGACAGACAGCTCTCAGGGTCCATGTACTTTTCCAGAAAACGCTCTGCATGCTCCCGTGCAGTAACAGCTGGGCCAATATGGCAACGGTAGCCAGGTTGCACATCTTCCATAAGTTCAAAAAGAAGAATACAGGTATCAGACCCCATCCATTCATCCCACCGAACCGGTCGAAAATCATAACGAATGAGAAGCTGCACAATGGACTCAGAGCTCTTCCGAAGCTGCGGTACAATCGTATCAGCAGTTCCGCGAGGAGTTTGAAATACGATACACCACAATGCGGTACCACGTTTTTTACACCGCTCTTTTAGCTCATCTTTTGAAAGCAAGGGAGCAGAATGAAGTGAAAAATAGTGAAGCGAAGGATTTGCAAGATATCCGGCAGCATATTCGATAAATTCAAGCAGCTTCGTCTGTGAGACTGATGCAGAGACATTTCGCCGTGGATCAACCGGATCAATAACCATCAGTGGAGCATCAAAAACTTCTGCCTGATGCTGCTCAATATCAAGCACAAAGCCGGGCTTCCATGAAACAGCTGCCGCAAGCAGAGGAAGAAACCCCTGATAGGCAAGAATTAAAATCTCACAAAGATATCCAGAAAATCCCTCAGTCATCAGATCTGAGCCATATACCCCTGCTGACTTTGTAAACTGCTTTAAAAGCAAAACATCATCAGTATATGGCAAAATCCTCTCTTGCATATATCTAGTATGAAAAGGAGTTCTGTCAACTGCACTTTGAATAGATGATGCCGACGAGACTGCATAACATGGCACAAGATCAATATCAAGAACAGTATCAGCCTCAGCTATCTCCATATTGAGATAGGGGTGCTCTGCATATTTTTCAACTGTTGTCGCTGAAAATCTCTTTGCAACAGAATGGGCAATTGACATACCTTGGTTTTCAAGCTCTTCACGGGAAAGAGCCGGAGAGAACAGCATGAAAATATCAAGATCTCTATCTCCTGAGATCCAGGTTCCTCGTGCAACAGAACCAACAAGCATCGCCGGGACACCATGCTCCTGTACCACTGAAATGATTCTTTTAGAGATGTTTTCAAGCCTTTCAGCTTCTTTTGCATCCGGACGAATCGATGCAAGCACCTGTGAGTGAATAGATGCAAATGAATCAGAAGTATTAGGCATGAAGCCTCACTTCCGATATATCTGAGTAAATAGGACCATTCGGTGTTAAAACACTCTTTTTCAGCACGAAAGATGAGACATCAAATGTACACGAGATCGAATCCCGGTATGAATCAACCAGAGGCACAAGATCAGGAGATGTCCGTTTAATACGTGCAATAGTAATATGTGGGTGGTATTGCCTGGATTCTTTTTTTACCCCAAATGGAATAAGCACCTGCTCTACCTTTTGCACCAACTCCAAAAGGACAGGATTTGCATGCATACGAAGCCAGAGTACCCGTGGCTGTCTGTAATTATTGAACTTAATCGCATCTGCACTCAATGAAAATCGTTTGGAAGAAACAGTACTGAGTGCAGATGAGATCAAATCAACATCTCGCTCCTCCACCTCTCCAATAAACGTAAGTGTGATATGCATAAGCGATGGAGAGACACAGGTCATCTGTGCAGAACTCTCTGTTATATGCTTCTGAATTGCAGCAATCTGATCTGAAAGAGAGACAGGAATCGAAAGAGCAACAAATAATCGAGTCATGAGAGTCCTCTATGTTGGTAGGAATGTGTCCACCAGTACAACTCTTTGAAAGCACGCAAATATATCTTTGCTCGTGCAGGCAGGCAATTATAGCATATGCACAGAATGAAGAATGGAATACCATTGTGACTTGGAACTATATCCTGAAAAACCATGAAACACCAGACCTCCTCAAAAA
>WRER01000126.1 GCA_009779205.1 Methanobacteriota archaeon
AACTGTCAATGCAGGTGTGGGCTGTGCGGTTGCGATTATCAAGAGTTGGATTACGGGTGGTGAACCATCTTGTGATTGCAGTGGCGGAGGTTGTTGCTAGAAGGAAACGTAATGGAAGAGGTGAAAAGTACAGGTTTTGGTTTTTGTCTTATCATCTTTTTGTGTACTTGTGTGGGAGAAAAAAAGGAGAGAAATTTACATGCCGTGGGTCAGTGCATCTTGCACAATTTCCATTGGAATTGCTGTGAAACGCTCATTTGGGTCGTCATGAATTCCTTCCCAGATTCTGTCTATGCTGGCATCGAACCACATCTCTTTTGTACGACCGTGTCTGCCTCGATTTACAAGGCGTGTATTGATGATGCCAAGCATGTTTAGTTCAGATATCAGGTCTGACACACGTCTGGATGTAAGCACATCGAGATGGAGTGCAGGCGCTAATGACCGATACACCCTTGTGATATCTCCTGATATGAAGACCTTTTGTCCGTTTTTGTGCAGCAGCAACATGCAGAAGAGGACTGCCTTTGACTGGGTCGGCAGGGTTCGGATGCATTCGGTCATGCTATCGGTTTCGATTTTTTCCTGAGCCTTGTGCACATGGTCTGTTGCTACTTTCTCGGCACGTTCTCTGTCTGCAAGTTCTCCTGAAATTCGCAAGAGATCCAGTGCACGGCGGGCATCTCCGTGCTCTTGGGCTGCAAGTGCTGAACAGAGTGGGATGACTTCTTCGTCTAAGACATCTGGGTTGAAGCCCATCTCTGCTCTTTGCTCTAAAATGTCACAGAGTTGGGGAGCATTGTATGGTGGAAATACGAGTTCTTCTTCTGAAAGTGATGAAAGCACTCGCGGGTCGAGGAATGTTTTAAATCCAAGATCGTTTGAGATGCCGATGATCGCGACACGGGAGTTTGTCAGATCGCTGTTAATTCGTGTGAATGTGTAGAGTGTATCATCTCCACTTTTCTTGACGAGTTTATCGATCTCATCAAGCACAATGATGAAAGTTGCTCCGATGTGTTCAAACTGCTCTGTCATCTTGGAGTAGATCTGATCTGTTGCAAGACCAGTCATTGGGATCTGGATTTTCGCTTTGTCACTTGGGTACTCCTCACTCTCATCTGAGAGCAGTTTTGCGATCTGCGTAAGCACTCGATACTGCGTGTCGATGATCTCACAGTTTAAGTGAATGACCTGACAGTATGATTTCATCTTTCGGCTGACTGTCTCGAGCTCGGTTCCAACATACCGGACTGATGCAGTCTTTCCAGTTCCAGTTTTTCCGTAGATCAAAATGTTGGATGGCGTTTCTGCCTGGAGTGAGGGTGCGAGGATTGCAGCGAGCTGGTCGATTTGTTCTTTTCGATGAGGAAGGATATGGGGGCGGTAAGAATGCCGAAGAACCTCTCTGTCTTTGAATATTTTATTCATCAAGAGATATTTTTCAAACAAGCCTATGTGATCAGTACTCTCTGGCATTATGCGTACGTGTACCTATTGGTGTGAGCGGTAAAAGGGATTGGTATTTACAATGCACAATGCACAATTAATTGTTATTAGGACTTATGCAAAATTGCACGTTTGTAGATCATAATGCCTTATTAAGTCACTCCAATTAATTATTTTAAGTTGGCAAAAGTTTAAGTCATGTT
Organism: Methanobacteriota archaeon; assembly: GCA_009779205.1. Classification (GTDB taxonomy): domain Archaea; phylum Halobacteriota; class Methanomicrobia; order Methanomicrobiales; family Methanospirillaceae; genus Methanofilum. Next base: position 1,653 of record WRER01000126.1, read on the forward strand.
GTTTTTTGCGTAACTCCTAATTATTTGATGACTTACCTGCCGCCTGCCTCCTGACAGACAGGCCAGTCAGTTCTTTCATGTATCAGAAGACAAGAAAAATTTTAGATACGACTAGCACATAAATTTACTATGCTACAACGTCACAAGCAATATTCTTGTTATGATCGTTTTTTTGTGTGCTTGATACTTCTCTGTTCCATCTTATGTACCGGCAGTGCATCTGCGGCACCAATCGCTGGAATGATGGAGATCCCTGAGTCCGCGAATGCCGGAGAGACGATTGCCATAATTGACTTTATCAGCAACCATGGAACAAGTGCGTATGGGCCATTTGTTTTGGAGTATTACCTCAGTACAGAACCGTTCCTTACATCAAACAGAGTCCATATTGGAGAACGTCATGTTTCACAACTCTTACCGTGGACTGAGCAACGAGCGGCAGTTGCTTTGATAATTCCGCCATCTATTGCTGAAGGCTTCTATTATATTGTGCGTGCAGAGAATGGAGTTGAATATGGCGTATCTGATACCACGATGTTTGTATCTGGAAGTACTTCTCTTCCTGTGCAATCCCCTTCAGGTACTCCATCACTTCCTATCCTTCCTTCCTCACCGGGAATATATTTCTCTCCACTGCAGGGACCAATGGAATTGTACATCGGAGAAAGCTTTCAGATATTTGATGAGATCTATAACAATGACTCACAGACTGCACGGCTTGTTGAAGTGACATACTCTCTTCTTCGCGATCCTGCGACCGCAAAAGGCAGACAGGTAGGGACTTGGAAGGTGCTTAGCCTCCGAGCGGGAGATTCGCAGCGGAATGAGAGAATGGTCTCCGGTTCCGGGCTGGCTCCTGGGTATTATTATCTCATGCGTGAAGCAAAACTGGTTGGAGCTTCTGGAGTTACATTGCTTGAGCCAAGAACGATATCCCCTACTCCAATCCTGGCACGATATAATCCACGGGGGCCATTCCCTGATCTCACTCAGGTAAGAACTGAGTTCCCAAAACGGCCAAGTCCTGGTGATGTTGTTGACATTACTGATGTTATTACAAACATTGGCAATGCATGTGCACGTGATGTAGTTGTTGCTTACTATGCATCTCCATCTCCGACATTTGATCCTGCCGGAGCATTGCTTCTTGGATACAGTACGATCAATCAGATCTGTCCGGGTGAGCAGATCACTCTTGTGACATCAGTTACTATTCCACATGTTGTATCATCCGGAATATATTATCTGTATTCAGTCATTGATCCCTGTGCATTTATTATTGAATCTTGTACTGATATCATGCCGGAGCTTCGCAAAGATAACAATATTAACGGAGGATCAATTAAGGCCGGAGGCCATTGTTTTACCGGATTTTGTCCATTTTAATAAACACCATATTTTCAAAATTACATTTATTAATATTAATGCAGAAACGCTTTACCTGTGCAAAACGTAATGATAGACTAGTAATTGAAGAAGGTACTAGAAGAGGGTACTAATGATGGGAAACTATGCAATACGAAAAAAGATAAGAGCATTACTTCTTGTTGTAATCATGCTTGGGCTGTGCAGTTGTGCGTCAGCATATTACCTGTATATTGATGCACCTTCAAATGTCCGCGTAGGTGAAAATTTTGATTTTGAAGGCTCAACAAACACTCCTTCTCCTGATGTTATTCACATTGTGTTCTCACGGGTTTCAAACGTTCCTATTGAAATAGACCGTATTTCAATCCCTATTAATGACAGAGCTGAAACTGTATTTAGTGGAACATTTAGCACCAGTGGACTTGAAGCCGGGCGATATCGAATTGAAGGAGTATCTGAGTCAAAGCGAAATTTCTCAGGTGATTCACGTATCTTACGGGTTGTGACACTGGAAGATCGGACAAATGACGTCTCAATCACTAGCCTGCGAGAGCAATGGGTTTCTGATGTATTGAAGGTTACTGGAAGCATTCGCGATTTCAAAGACACAAATGCTTTATTTGAGCTAAAAAAGGATGGAAAGACAGTGTTTGGCCCATTCCCTGTTTCAGTACCTCATGGCCGCTTTGATTATAATATTCCTGTTAGCGAGCCAGGGACGTATATGCTTTCTATTTCTGACTATCGTGGACATATTGGGGAGTATCAATTTGTCTTACGTGCAGAACCCGGAAGTGGTACAGCATATCAGGAAGAGATCGTGAGGCCAACAGTCGAACCCATACAGCCGGCCATCACTGAGGTTTCGATCCAAGCACCTACTGCTGTGCCAACTACAATGGCCACACTGGTATCTACGCTCGCTCCGATAGATGAAACAAGTGCTGATATTGAGTATCATGCTCGTCTTTCACGTACTGATGCTGGATTTTACACTATCAATCCAAGTGATGAGATTGTCGTCATCACAACGTCAACGGGTGTGGACTGGGTTATTGAGTACATTGATCCTATTACACAGAGCAAACACCGTGTGAATGATGCAGATGCACATAATGCTGAGTCTATCAGGGTTTCAACAGGCGGATCACTGCTTTATGTTAAAATATATCCATATAGTTTTAGCGAAGTAGCTGACATCACGATC
>WRER01000127.1 GCA_009779205.1 Methanobacteriota archaeon
AACACCAGAAATATTGGCTTCTAGTATTTGATCTTTCTCGATCTTGATAAGATTCTGCACTCTGTCAACAATCACTGCAATATCGCTTTCGATAATTTTTCCTTTCGATAAAATAATTGCAACCTCACGCGATTCCTCCTCCTCATCTTTAAGCATCGCTTCGGCGCCCAAAAGGGAGGTGACGTTAATGACAGGTACTCTTTCCTCTTCAATCAGAGTAACTCCCTTTACATATGATGGAGCGTCATATACTGGACTATATTCTCTAATCTGTTTAAATTCTTTTACGAAATCACTGTCAATAAGGTACCGACTTGTACCAAGCCTGATCTCGATCAAAACCATCTGAATCTTGTTTATTGTTTTGTCTCTGCTTGTAACTGGGTTTTGGTATATCTGGTTCGTCATTCGTCTTCCTGCATGACAACTATGCGATTCACATCTCTGCGTTATTGCTGGTGGTGAGTTTTCTGTATAATATAAATGAGCCTATACAATATAAGTGCTGTGCGATACCGTGGAATTGTGTGTTCTATTTATACTATTACACTGCCTCATCTAAAATCTTTACACCACGAAAACCACGAAAATAAACCTGAGGGTTCAATCTATTCTATCGTTCCTTTCGTGCTTTTCGTGGTTCATCTCATTTCTTTGGCGTGACTGGATAGTTATAGATCTCGAAGTAAATGCATAGTTTTGGTTGAAACTGAGTACTATTACCATCCAAATGCAAACAATATAACCGGCAGTGAAATGGCACCCATGCAAAACATTCTCTCTACGCCAAACAATCCAGGTAATAGTCCGATAAGGATAGAAAGCACCAATATCCATAATCCAAACCAATCAGTCAGCACATAGGTCAGTGCAACCATTCCAACACAAACAACCTGTGAAAGAAGTTGAGCCGGTATTTTATTTAATAGCTGTGCGCTTTTAGCCGTGAAAATGGTCAGCAAAAAAGCACCACCCGCACTCATAGTACCGACAAGCATCAGACTTGAAAAGGATGGAACTGCATCTTCGAGTGTAGAGAGTGCAACCATCACTCCATTTCTCATACGTGATATCGCAAAAAATGCAGCAATTCCAATAATAGCGTTTGCAGTGTTTGCAGCACTTGTTGCAATAATATATTCTCTGTATCCCGTCCTTTTTCTCTTCCCATATAAGAGAAGAGCATTTGCAGTTGCATTTGATAAACCAGGCAGCCATCCAATAAGAAGCCCGGCAGCAGTGCCGGGAATGGAGCTGCCAATTATTTCTGTGTTTGTTTGTTTTATCTCTCTAAATTTCTGTTTTGGGATCTTTGCATTTCCTGTGTCAAGTAAGACTGCAATTCCAAATAATCCAGTCAATAATGGCATGAGTACGCTTCCAGCTCCAGGAACCATGCCCTCTGCAAGTGGTGCGTACTCAAATGCAAATAAGCCAAGAATTCCTGAACCTCCAAAAATGAGGGCTGCATACAGTGGAGCATTGCTCAGCACAATGATGAGCCCCATAATCAAGACCAATATGACACCGAGCCAGTATTCAAGCAGAGGTTGTAGTGCAGGGAGGAAGAAAAGACCTGCAAAAGCAATGGGTACAGCAAAAATAACACCCCACAGACTTCCAAGAGCAGAGATGCGTACTGCCTCCTCACCACGCCCGGCACGTGTCATTGCATGCGCTGGAAGCACAGCATATGCAGTATCTGCATCAGGAATGCCGATGAATGCAGCAGGAATGATATCAAGAAAACTGTGTGTGATAAGTGTTGCAATAAGTGCAGCAGCTACAAATTCAGGTCCACAATGCACAAGAAGTGTGCCGTACACACTTACAAGAAGTGCAGCGATAGTATTTGCATGAATGCCTGGTGTAACACCACTGAACCATCCAAGCCCTATGCCTGTCAGCATGCCTGCAATGAGATCGATTTCACAGCCTCGTAAAAATCGTAGGTAGCGTAATAATTAATATTTTTGTGGAAAATCGTGAAAAAAATAATGGCAGGTTCTTATTGGGAGAGGGAGTGTGTACAAAATAATTATAAAAAAGGTACTAAAAATGGTTTTGAAAGGAGAAGCAAATCTAAACCATTGTGTACGTAATTGAGACTGAGGCTGATACTTCAACTTCTCCGGCCTGAATCGGTGTTGTTGTTCCTCCTGCCATGTCTTCCGCAAATGACATCTGTGCATTAACTGCTCTATTTACCCGAAGAGGCGTCACAAAGCTGTTTCCAATTTGGACATAAGAAGGACTTCCAACTTTCTTTCCAAGTGCTTTTGCAACAACTGATGCGTCAGCAGTTGCTTTCTCTACTGCAATTCGCAGAGCTTCTTCTCTATATTTGCGATTTGTAGGTGCTGTCAGTGAAAATTGTAAGGAATCAACAGAATTTGCTCCGTTTGCGATAGCAACATCGATAATAGTCCCAGTACTATCTACCTTACTGGTAATGATAGAGATAGTATTTGATACACGGTAGATCTGCACATCTTTTCCGAATGTTGCCTTCAAAGCCTCACTTGGGCTCCATTCTTCAGAGATAGAGTACTGCGATGTGCTGATCTCTCTGTCCAAAAGGCCTGCATCTAATTTCAGAGCAGAGATAATGCGTGTCATTTTATCTGCATTTTCACGCTGAATCACTGCAATATCAGGTCCTTTCGTAATCACTGCGAGTGAGATCTCGGCCTGATCAGCTGCAACTTTTACCGTTCCGGTTCCTGATACATCAATTGTGCTCACATCAGATGTGTCTGCACTTACGAAACTACATGTACATAGAAGTGAGAGGAGCACTCCGATCTGTAAAACTCTTGCAAGGGTATGCATATGTAAATATTTGTAGACCTATATGAAAATCTTTCTGTGAAATAAATGTGAAAATGTTATTTATTTTCCCAAATTTCGAAGAATGTTACTTCTTCAACTGATTTTTTCGGTGGAATGATGACTTCTGCTGGAATTCCAGCAGGGATGAGGGATACCAGTTTATATGGCTCTGGAACATTCAAAAGTGATGTTATCTCATTTACATACTCTTTTTTGTCTCCGGCAACCCAGCAGCTTCCAACACCATGTCCCTGGAGACAGATGATGATATTTTCTGTTGCTGCACAGCAGTCTTCAAGGTAGTACTTTTCTTGCACATCTCCAAACACTGCAAAACAGATCGGTGCATTTGCAATGAATGTGCCATAATCTGTGAGACCTGCAATCTTTTCAAGCATTTTTTTGTCTGTGATAGCACCAAATAACCAAGGTTGGATGTTTCTCGCACTCGGTGCAAGGCGTGCACATTCAAAAACTTCTTTGATGACTTCGTCGGATATTGGCGTATCCTGGTACTTTCGAATACTTCTTCGTGATTTGATAAGAGTAGATCCAAGATTCATGCGTATATATACGTTGTTGGAATGAAATAAAGGTGAGGTCTTTACAATTTACAATGTACAATTTCTTTACGGGCTCAAAAGAGATGCTTTTTGATTAGATAGGAGTTACGCAGCTTACCATTATTGACGAAATGTAATCACTATCGTTCAATGTTTATTCCCATATTCCAGGTTAAGATAATGTGAAATCTTTTCATCCCTCTTTTAATCGCCCTACCCTGCGGTACTATTATAGGAGTTACGCAGCCCTTCCTTTTCTTAAAAAGAAATGATGTACAATGCCTTCCCATTGTACATCCGTGTCTTCACACTGTTTATCTTCACGTGATTACATCAACTTTCTAGAACTTACGCAAACTTGCACGGTTGTAGATTATAATTCATTATTAAGTCATATCGATTAAGTATTTTAAGGTGGCAAAAGTTTAAGCCATGTTGACTTTTGTGCACCTCATATGAAGTACAAGTGCACATGTTTTACTGTCTTAAAAATAAAAAGCTGAGGTGTATATATGTTTCAGGATATAGCCCCTCACCGTTTGCATATTGCCTATACACCAAGAAAGCCTCAAGTTGGCGACTATCTAATCTATATTCAAGATGACAAAGTATTGGTGGTCAATAATGGCATACAAACATTGCCACAGCACGGCATAGAACCTTTTAAAAACGTAGATGATGAAAATCCCCTGCAATTTCTTTTTTCTGTGGATGAAATCTCTTTTTTTTATGTGCTTGGTAATTATAAAGTATATGAGAAAACAATGTGGCACCGGAATAGTTTTTTGCGCATGATGCAGCCTGCGTGGATTGCCTTTGCT
>WRER01000128.1 GCA_009779205.1 Methanobacteriota archaeon
AATATTTTTCACGACATTTGTGAGCATTGCGGGGTGCATCATTATCTTGGTCATCACCATGTGGATGATAAAGCACTGTATGAGCAGGGTATTGACAGAATTTATGATGTATTCGCATATGAAGAGGAGTTTCGCGTCGTTGATAATGCGATTTCAGATTTTGCAGAGTCTTTGAATGAGTTCTCTGGTTCATCATCAACATTTTTGAAGCAGCTTGGACTCTGGCTTGTTGAAAGATATCCGCATGGACGTTCTCTGACTGCTACAGCAGCTGTTGAAGGAGTGCCGATTTTTGTTCCAGCATTAACAGATTCTTCAATTGGAATTGCACTTGTTATTGCTCGCAGACGTGGAGTCGCGATTTCAATTGATCAGATTCAGGATGCTGACGAAATTACGCAGATTGTTGAGAAACAAGAGCGCACCGGTGTTGTGTATGTAGGCGGCGGCGTTCCGAAGAATTTTATTCAGCAGACGCAGGTGATTGCTGATATTCATTCAGTGGAGTGTGGAGGTCATGATTATGCAATCCAGTTTACAACAGATACGCCACATTTTGGTGGCTTGTCTGGATGTACATTTGATGAAGCAATTTCATGGGGAAAAGAGGCTCTTGACTCTAAGCACGTTCAATGCTTCTGTGATGCAACAATCTCACTTCCCATCGTTCTTTCCGGCCTTGTAGGTTCTAATACTATTCGTACAAAGAGATGAGCAATGAGCCTCAAGGTAACGATTGCAGCACCATTTTATCACGCAGCAAAGGCAGCAATGAGCAAAAGTGAGCTTATCTATTACTATGCATTTGATCGGAAGTGGATGGATCGTGAGTCTGTAGAGGTTTTACTACGTCGCGGAGTTGATGCAGAGCTGATCACGATAGAAGATGATATGTTCGTGCCGACATTTGACGTCGCATCGGTCCCGGTGCCGATTGGGTTTCGGCCTTCATCTTCTGTGCTTGCTGCATCAGATCCTTTTGAAGTCCTGCTGGATCGGATATCTGTGGGACGTACTCACGAAGATGTGATCGCAGAGATGAATGCATTTATCGCTGATGAATGGTATGGAACTATTACTGTTCAGGCAGCAATCCTGTGCATCGCCTCAAAATACGGGGTGCTGTTTTCTGATGTATTAGAAGGACTTGAGCAGCAGATGCTTGGGTAAATCAACTCTAACACTGTATTAACCCATTTCCACAGTTTCTTCAATAGATTTCTTGCTTTTTTCAAGATTTTCAGACCTCAGACCTCATTCCTTCCACCATCCAAAACCAAAAAAAAGATCTCTCTACAGTACAGCCTATCTCCTAGATCTCTTACATATGCACTGTTCCATCATGTTAGACCCCTTTATTTTTTTATAGAGATCATGATATCTGTAATCATTTTGACAACCTTTAAGTTTCTATACAACCGTTCATCATTATACTTGTACTGAAAACAATGCAGTTATGCTACGATGATCTACGGTGACTTAGAGCATTAATCTGGTGAAAAAGGGATGTAAGCGTCAGGGGACTTCATCATCAGAGAGGCGCCGTATGAGTTTTGGCATGGGGGGTATACTTTATGAGTAAACGATCTAACACATTACTTCACGTGACGTTCACGTTAGTTGTGCTTTTTCTCGTGACTTTCTCCGTTCAGTCAGTAATAGCAGATGATGGATCTGAAGTCACTGGTTCTGCGATCTCGATGTATGAGATCGATCTGCCTGTCTGGCAGACAGAAGCACTGGCACAGCTTCCTATATCCTTTACTGAAAATATGGGGCAAGCGCCAGAAGAAATAGCATTTGTCATTCAATCCGCAGGGTACCTTTTTGGATTTACCCATGATGGATTTTATTTTATTCCATCTGTTGATCCATCAGATGAGTCTATTGATTCGGTGCCAGTCACGAAGATGACGATCGAAGGAGCAGATCCAGAAACAGTGGGAGGAACTGGTCTCCTCCCTGGCGTTGCCCATTACTTCACAGGTTCTGATGAATCAGATTGGATCACGGATGTTCCGACCTATGAGGGTATTGCCTATGATAATGTGCTGCCTGGAATTGATTTGTTTTATTCTGGAACTGAAGGAATACTGAAACGTGAGTTCTTGTTAGAAGCAGGAATCGCTCCAGAAGCAATCGTTCTTGTGTATGAGGGAGTTGAAAGCCTCGAACTTGCAGAAGACGGAATATTGCTGGTGCATTCTGCATCTGGTATCATGAGTGAGTCCGCACCAGTGAGTTACCAGGTGATAGATGGCATCCAGATTGATCTTGAGAGTTCATTTGTGCTTCTTCCGCAGCAGAAGGTCAGCTTTTATGTAGATGGATATGATCCGGCTCATCCATTAGTCATTGATCCAGATATCCACTATTCAACACTGCTTGGTGGAAATAATCATGATGGGGCGATGGATATGGCTGTTGATTCAAGTGGAAATGTGTATCTTACAGGATTTGCCCAATCCACAAATTTTCCAACCCAGGGAAACACACAGCTGGGCGGCCAACCGCTACCCACTTTCCCCCTCATACCTACTAATGCATTCGTAACAAAGATCAGTCATACTGCTGGAAATCCAGCAGTCATTGAGTTTTCAACGTATCTGGGAGGAAAAGGAACTGATATTGGACGAGGAATTGCAGTTGACGGGGTTGGCAATATCTATGTCACTGGTGAGACTGATTCAACCAATTTCCCTGTTCTTCGTTCGATCCAGAATGGAGGGACATGTCGTGGAGGTACCGATGTATTTGTAACGAAACTCCTTCCAGATGGAGCTAGCATTGTATACTCCACATATATTGGAGGAACTGGAGAAGATGTCGCAAACAGCGTTTTTGTTCACAATAATGAAGCGTACATAACAGGCAAGACACAAGGAAACAATGCGATAATGCCAACATCTTGTAGTTATCCAACAACAGCTGGTGCATATCAGACAGAATCATTAGGTGGGTTATTATCAGATGCATTCGTTTCCAGGATCAGCCAATCCGGCAGTGCTAACGCAAAACTTGTCTACTCTACACTTCTCTCTGGCAGTGCCGTGGATGTTGGAAAGGATATTGTTGTTGATGGGTCTGGAAATATCTATGTTGTTGGAACAACAAGCTCACCAAATCTCATTCCTTCAGGTGTACCAGGTTACCAAAAGAAGATGGGTGGAGTAAATGATGCATTTGTCATGAAGCTCTCTCCACATGGTAAGGGAGCGAAAGATCTTCTGTATGCAACCTATCTTGGAGGGAGCAAAAATGAGGAAGGTGAAGCAATTGCTCTTGATTCCGCTAACTTTGTGTATGTAACAGGAACAACAACCTCAACAGATTTCCCAACGTCATCGAAAGCCTATCAAAGGGAAAAAGTGTTTAAAGCGGGATTAGACCCAGATATCTTTGTTTCAAAACTCAATACAGGGAATTCAAATCTGGTTTATTCAACATATCTTGGAGGATCGAGAGATGATGGGGTATTTGATATATATGTTGATTCCAAGAATCAGGCCTATGTCGCGGGATATACATATTCACAGGATTATCCACTTCAAGATCCATTTCCAAAAACTATCGTATCAGGTAAGGATGCAATCGTTACCGGTCTGGATAAAGATGGAAGGAACTTGATTCTTTCCGTCGTCTTTGGAGGGCATTTAGAAGACTGTGCTCACGCAGTTCATGTTTCTGAAACGGGTGAAGTGTATGTCGCGGGACATACAAATTCTAAGACATTTAATGATATAGGCTGTACATACCCGACTGCTAATGCAAACTGTTGGAATGAAGCATTTCCAGTACATGGGAGTATACCCGGCATTGGATGGAAAAATAATGGGGGTTCTGATGCATTTGTCATGAAATTTTCACCGATAGATCCTGTGAACTCTTCAATTAACTTTTATACAGATGAAGCCCGTGTTGGTCCTCCTAGAGGACAACATTTTAAAATTGACGCGAGTCTTGATCCTGCATCTGTGACTTTGTTCTGTGGTGATGGCAGCGAGGCTCAGAATTTGCCTCCTGGTTCGAATATCTTCTCCTGCTCCTATCTGAATCCAGGAGCATATTCCGTTCAGCTTTGTGTTTATGCAGATGCTGCTCGTACTGTTCTTGTAGGGTGTGTGACGAGAGATAATTATGTGATTGTTGAAAGTCCAG
>WRER01000129.1 GCA_009779205.1 Methanobacteriota archaeon
CGTACACCAGAAGAAGAAGCAGAATTGGATCGAATATGGGAAGAGCGGATGAGGCGGTAATCTCAACCAAGGACCATACATGAATATCTCTCAGAGGATGCAGCAATACTATGATGAGCTCAATGATAAACTTGAAGCTGCGATAAAGATTGCAAAAAAAGCTCGCTCCAAAGGCTTTGACCCAAAGATGGATGTCGAGATCCCAATCGCAAATGATCTGGCTGATAGAGTCGAAGCACAGGTTGGCATTTCTGGTGTTGCAAAGCGCATCCGTGAGTTAGAGCAGGATATGTCTCGTGAAGAAGCTTCACTTCGCATCGGAGATGATTTCGTCTCCCGAATGTTTGGAGAAGATACACGCGAGGAGATTGTTGATCACGCAATTCGAACTGCAATGGGGCTTCTTACAGAAGGAGTTGTTTCTGCTCCGATTGAAGGAATTGCAAATGTCTCAATCGCAAAAAATGATGATGGAACTGAGTATATCAAGATCTATTATGCAGGACCGATCAGAAGTGCTGGTGGAACTGCACAGGCATTATCAGTGCTTGTTGGAGATTATGTAAGGCGGGCACTTGGTCTGAATCGATATATTCCAAGACCGGAAGAAATCGAGCGATACATTGAGGAAATTCGGCAATATAATTCGATAATGAATCTTCAATATCTTCCAACAGAGCGCGAAATTCGTCTCATCATCAGCAACTGCCCGGTATGTATCGATGGGGAACCTACGGAAAAAGAAGAAGTTTCCGGGTATCGAAACCTTGAGAGGGTAGAGACAAATGTTGTTCGTGGTGGAATGGCACTAGTCATTGCAGAAGGACTTGCCTTGAAAGCGCCAAAAGTTCTTAGAAATGTCCGCAAAATGAAGATGGATGGATGGGACTGGCTTGAAGAGATCATTCAAGCACCATCTGATGATGAAGAAGAGGTCGGAATTCATCCAAAGGACAAGTACTTACGCGATCTCATCGGTGGGAGACCTGTTTTTTCATATCCAATGAGAAAAGGAGGATTTCGATTGGTATATGGCAGATCCAGGAATACCGGCCTTGCAGCTGCAGGGCTTCATCCTGCGACATTACATGTGCTTGGTGATTTTTTAGCAGTAGGTACGCAGATGAAGATTGAACGTCCGGGAAAAGCTGCCGGGATCTCTCCTGTTGACAGTATCCAGGGACCAACAGTGCGGCTTATCAATGGAGATGTAATTCGTATTGATGATGCGAAGCAGGCAAAAGAACTGGCATCAAGTGTAAGTAAGATACTGGATGTTGGGGAATTTCTCATCAGCTATGGAGAGTTTGTTGAGAATAATCATGTTTTAGTTCCATGTGCATACTGTCATGAGTGGTGGTGGCAGGAGAGTGGGTGTGATGCTTCCACCAGGCCACGAACAGAGGCTGAATCTCTGAAATTCTGTGATAATGGAGCATATCTGCATCCTGATTTCATGCTGCTCTGGGACGATATAACCGGTGAAGAGATAAGAGAGCTCGCTCAGCTGGTTATCGAACATGGCATGATTCAAGAAGAACGTTTGTTACTTTCACATAATGATCGAACAAAAGAACTTCTTGAAGCTATCTTGTGCCTGCACCAGATCCGTGATGGAAAGATCGCCATATCACCCTATGCAGTTTTTCTTCGCTGTCTGGGACTTGAAGTTGATACAATAACAGGCCGGCTTATCTTATCTGAAACATGGAAATCTAATCCTGTGGAATCCGGAAGCGATCCCCTCTCCCTGATCGCTCAGCTATCTGGTCTGAAAGTTCGTTCAAAAGCAGGTACGAGAATTGGAGGACGGATGGGACGTCCTGGCAAGTCAAAGCCGCGTGAGATGAAGCCCGCTCCAAACCTGCTGTTTCCAGTAGGTGAAGGGGGAGGAAACAGAAGATCATTTCAGGAAGCTTCCAAATATGCCCACCAAGCAAACATGGACGGGGGTATCGCAACACTTACAATGGGACATCGACGATGCCCTGCATGTGGAGCTGTTACCTATAAAAATTGCTGCACCTGTGGAGCTCATACGGAGCCGGTTCTGACATGCCCTCGCTGTGGTATCGAATGTTCAACGTCAATCTGCCCGGCATGTCAGATTCCTGCTGTGTGCAGTAAAGAGTACACAATTAACCTCAAAGATGAATTTTCAAAAGCACTTGAATCTGTTGGTGTCCGAAAGCAGGAATTAACCATCGTAAAAGGAGTTCAGGGTCTTATATCATTTGAGAAGACAGTCGAGCTGATTGAAAAAGGCGTGCTCCGCGCACTTCACAGTATATGGGTATTCAAAGATGGAACTGTGCGATTTGATATGATAGACATGCCACTCACACACTTCAGACCTCGTGAGATAGGTGTTTCAATAGAACAGCTCCATGCTATTGGATATACCCATGATATGAATCAAGCACTACTCACCGATCCTGAACAAATTCTGGAGTTACGGCCTCAGGATATTTTAGTTGCAAAAAGTTGTGCTGCATACCTCGTTCGATGTGCACAATTTATCGATCAACTGCTGACCTCGGTGTATGGTCTTGAGCCTTTCTATCATGTTGAGAAGATAGAGGATCTGGTAGGGCATCTCATCATTGCACTCGCTCCCCATACCAGTGCAGGAGTACTCGCGAGAATTGTTGGCTTTTCTCATGCAGACGTAGGATATGGTCACCCGTTTTTCCATGCAGCAAAGCGTAGAAACTGTTTTTCAGGAGATACAAAGATAGAGATACTCAAGCAGGGAGAACATATCTCTCAGGTCCCAATAAAATCGTTTATTCTTGAAAATATTGATCTTGCCGGTCTATCTGTTGATGATATCGGAACTTTTTACGCAGATCCCCTGCAACCGATCTTTACAACGAGCATCGATACAAGAGGCATTCAACATCGGCGAAAAATTACAACATTATCGATTCATCGCTCTCCTGTAAATATGTTGACGGTAACTACAAGCACAGGAAAAAGTGTGACCGTAACACCGGATCATGCCATGGTTGTAGATGATATGGGATATATGCGAAAGATCCAGGCACGAGAACTTGCAGTTGGAGATCTTGTGCCTTGTCACAAAGATGGCGCTGTCATTTCTGAAAAAATTGTTTCATTGTCATATGATCCATCTGCTGGTCAGTTTGTATATTGCCTGACGGTTGAACATGATCATACCGTGCTTGCAAACGAGATTTTCACTGGTCAGTGTGATGGAGATGAGGATTGTGTCATGCTTTTGCTCGACGGTCTGATTAACTTTTCCCGCTCATATCTCCCGGAAAGCCGTGGTGGATCAATGGATGCACCATTGGTGCTGACTGGTCGAATTGATCCATCTGAAATCGATAAAGAGAGTCACAATGTCGATGTATGCGCATATTATCCATTGGAAGTCTATGAGGCCGCCTTGACCTGTGCTCCGGCAAAAGATGTTGAAAAATATGTAGATAAAGTAGAACGTCGTCTCGGCACACCTGCCCAGGTTGAGGGTTTTTCATTTACACATGATACAACTGACATCTCTGCGGGACCTCGGGATACGATGTATACGCAGCTCAAATCAATGAATGACAAGCTGAACAGTGAGCTTGAGCTTGCAAAAATGATTATCGCGGTTGATGCTGATGATGTTGCTGAGAGAGTATTACAGACCCATTTTATCCGTGATCTTCAGGGAAATTTGAATGCATTTTCTCGTCAAAAGTTTCGCTGCACGAAGTGTAACAGCAGTTACCGCAGAATGCCATTATCAGGGAAGTGTAAATGTGGATCTCCTGTGATTCCGACAGTGCACGAAGGCGTTGTAAAAAAATATCTTTCAATGTCGCGAGCTGTATGCGCGGAATACCGCGTATCTGAGTACACACGTCAGCGGCTTGAAGTCATTGACATGAATATCGAATCAACATTTGGGCAGGAGAAAGTAACACAACTTGGACTGCAAGACTTTATGTGAGTGGTGTGCGGGAAATGATGAATTCTCTTCGTTCATTCTGGTTTTTTCAGACCAATGTTAATATATCATCATCTATTTCTTCCTGCGTAATTTGTTTGAATAGTTGGTGAGAATTCATCTCTTTTGCATTTCCATGATTTGATGCACTATATTAACCCACCTGCAAAGTGTTGCGCTAAGTACAAGTTTTAAATGAA
>WRER01000130.1 GCA_009779205.1 Methanobacteriota archaeon
AGGCGTCCAGATGAAAAGCACGTCTTCTTCATGATCCCCGGGTGGATGAATATGTGCATATCCTTTTTGCAGCTCGGTTGTGCTCGCCCGCCTTTCAACTAAAAATGAAAATGCCTGCATTGCCTGGTCTGTGTTGTCAAACATATGGGTGAAGATATAGATAACTTCATTTCTGTCGCCAGGTGTGATTATGACATACCCTGGCTGATGGGTTAATACGACGTCAGTGTTACTAAACAATTCATAGTCACCATACGTAACCCCTTTTTCTTCATCCCCATATACTCCAGTTACACAAGATGCCAACAGCACTATCAGCACAATTCCACATAATCCCTTCATATTAGTACTCCTTCGTATTCCTGCTATATGACATTTTTCTACCCCTCCAGATCCAGATAAAACAACTTCCTGAAATGATCTGGATGATATCGTGTTTTCGAGTTACGAAGTCCAGGAACCCCCATATCACTCTCTCTGTCAATAAATTGATATTTTCCCTCCGTTCTGACAGCAAGAGCATTTACCAGTTCCTTGTAAACTCCTTCGTTCTCATGCAGACCCTTTTCATGGTGCACAACGAGAGTATCAGGACTTAACTCTTCATATACTGACACACCGATAATCCCTCCATCTATTCCTGAGCGCACGACGATGCCTGCGAGATGTAATGCATCGAAATGCTCAAGGGCTGTATGCAGTGCAATGCCCTCGTGCTTTAAGATCTCGTACTTATCGCATTCATGCCACTTACACCACTTCTGCAAAAATTCCAGAATTTCTTCCATATTTTCAGCAGATACTTCTTCGACAGATGGATCTGCGCTGCGATGAAATTTGTGAAGCTGTTTTCGAATGGTGAGATATTCTTTCCCGGGAAGCTTTGCAAGCATCTCTGTGCGGTATATATAGTCAAAGAAGTTTCTATCTTCACGAAATACATGCTGTGGATATAATGCTTGATATGCCTCGATCTGATCTTCTTCAAATAAAAAAAGGGGGCGAGCATTTCCTGTTGCGCACGCCAGATCCATTACATCTCGCAGCACTGAATCATCAGCAGTGCCAATTGGAGCTCGGTATGTGACATTTCCATCAACGGTAGTTCTAACAATAACATTTCCACGGGTAATGAGGAACTCTGTCTGTGCATACTGCTTCCAACAAAATAAGGTTCCAAATGAGCTTTCAGAATGAGTTATTGGGTGTTTTTTGTATATTTCCTGAAAATTATCCCGGTCTTCTACTGTAATTGGTTTGAAGTCATCTGGGTTGATCGTCATGTGAACCCTCCTGAAGGAGACAGATATGCTGTGGCATGGTGTGCCAACCACAAGATGTGTAAAATCCGGCAGTACCTGGTTGTGCCATCAACATGATTGAGAGAATGCCGACACTTTTGATATATGCCGTCAGATGTGATACCAATGCAGAACCAATTCCCATTCCTCTGGTTATTGGAAGCACTGCAAGATCTTGAATATATGCAACAGACACTCCATCAGAAAGTGCCCGTCCCATACCAACAATTCGTCCGTCCATATCCTGTGCAGTGAAAAAGCAAAAGCTCGATTCAACAAGACGTGGAATACCTGCGGCATTGTATTCTTCCTTCCACCATCCGGCACAGGCATATAGGCTTACGATATCAACAATCTGTTTTTCAGTGCAGTTTGTAAGGCGGAAAAAGGAAATGTTCATTTTTTCTCACATTCACTGCCACAAGGCCATCTCAGTTGTTATCCATTGTATGATACGAAGATATAAAGAGCAGGCATTTTGGAAGTTGTATTTATCCATGAAAAAGTTAGAATGTGTTATGAATGTGACTGTACTCTTGATATTGGATTATTTTGCATGTTATTTCGCTTGTTTGCTCTTTTGATAATGCAGCTTTATCTGATCTATGTGTGCGAGTTTATCCATATCTTTTCCATATAGACAGATTCCTTTTTTGTCAACTGCAACAATGCCATATATCGGGATAAGTACTTCTGGAATCTTTTGAGTTGGAATTTTTTTCATGTTCGTAAAGTTTTCAATGCTGATCTGGAAGTGCTTTGTAAGTAATATTCGCATAGCCACGATCCAGCTTCTTAATTCTTTACTCTCTTCCATATTCCATGTCTGCACTTTCTTCTCAAGTTTTGAGATCTCATCAATTACATCAGCACTTGCCTCGATATGGCTCTCAATTGCTTCTGCAAGTTGCTGTTCTGCCATGAATGAAACGTCATCATCATCGTACATATGAATCTTAAACTTCCTGTAGCTTCTTGCAAATATGATATCTATGCCTATTTGAATAAATAAGTATCAGTACATGCGCTCCATGTCACTGGTATTCTTTTTACCCTGCAACATATCCTGTTGGTCTGATGATATCTGCAACTGTTGCTTTTGTAAACTCGCATGCCGGTGCGGTTTTGATTTTCGCGATAGAGACAAATTTGACTTTCATACGTGCTGTAAGACGTTCTCGTTCGAAGATATGGTCTCCGTTCATCTCTATAGTATGCTTCATGGAAATAGTGCTTGATATCAGATGAACAAGAATACCTGGATCCCCTATTGCGATATCTTCACAATCAATTGAGGTCAGAAAGATGTCGGTATCAACCGTAGCACTGGCAAGAGAGATGATATTGTTAGCACTGATGAGTTCAACTGTTCGAGGAATTCCTCGTTTGAGTTCATCTATCGTTCCTTTTGAAATCCCTGTTAATGTAATACACTCCATATCGATCACCCGTACATTTGCAACATTTCACGTTTTTGCATATCATCAGCATTACTATTTGAAACATCTTCAGCAAGGCTGTGCATCTGTGCTTCAATGCTTTCTGCTTGCTCAAGAAGAGCTGATACATCCATATCTAAGGAAAAGTATGTGTTCAACGCAGAGATAGTAGATGCAGAAGCCCGCGGATCAGGAGCATTGACGGTTTCTGCTAACAAGCCAATTCCTGGAATTTTCTGCATTTTTGCTTCCATGAGAATACTGCCTGTGATTCCTGATATATTTCCGATCTCAAGGGGAATGCAGGCTTCTGGTAATGTTTCAAGATGATCTTTTTCAGTAACTGTAGCAAATATTCGATGTTCAGGTTCATTTGTTACAATTCCGGCAATTACAATAATTTCTTTAATGAAAATTGATGTAAACCACGAAACAAGTGTTTTTGCAACTTCATAACAGAGTCCGGGCTGAATTGGAATATCTGCCAAAATTGCGATAAATTTGTCCTTTGCATATATTCGAACGGGTATCGAGATGACACCGTTTGACATCAGGACCATTGGCGGGAAAAATTTGCTTCTGATATGTCCGATTTCCTGGAATTCTAAGACATCTATCAGGTAAGAGACAG
Organism: Methanobacteriota archaeon; assembly: GCA_009779205.1. GTDB lineage: Archaea > Halobacteriota > Methanomicrobia > Methanomicrobiales > Methanospirillaceae > Methanofilum. The sequence continues at coordinate 3,372 of WRER01000130.1, forward strand.
CGATAGATCCCACGAGTCCGTTTCCTGGAAAACCAATTATTACTGAGCTATCTGGAGATGGAGTTTGTTCTGCTTGGATGAGCACATCAGGTTCAGAGTGCAATTCCGTAGGCTTCATATACCGTACATATACGTTATTGGGTAAATAGTGCTCGGTTTGCGAATATCCAAGTAAGATCGTTACAAAAGCTCTGAGTGAGAGGAGTAAGCCCCCTTCTGTTTTTGCGGCATTCAGCTATTGCGTCAAACCCGAAGGTGCATTGGGCTGCATATATCCTTCTGTTCTGACTTGCACCTGCAGGGATTTACCGTTCCATCGTCATTTCCTGTTCGCTGCTCAGTCATCTTCATTGCTCCCAGGAGGACGTATCGTTTCTGTGCCATTGCCATGACTCTCGCCATCCACACGTGAATGTGGCTGCATGCCCAATTGGTGGGGGGACTTTCCTCAGTAGTTCGTCTATGTGACAACTTCCGTTAGCCGCCCTCTCTCTCTCAGTATGATATGTGCGGCATTGGGTGATAAAGTATTTTAGACGGTAACTATTCAGTTGCCTAAGCTCCTCTTACCGAAAACGGTTTGTTTAGGAAAGCATTTTTCACTGCCACAAACGCAGGAACATTTCCTTTTTTTGCCGTGCTCACGTAAGACATGTTAGTAGCAAAATCCGTTGCTCCTTCCTTTGTTCTGAAGCAGCCTGATACTTTTTGTTTCACTTTGAGCATTCTAATATCCCGTTCAGCTTGATTGTTCGTAAATGGGATGTGAAAGTCCGTGAAA
>WRER01000131.1 GCA_009779205.1 Methanobacteriota archaeon
AATTCACGCCCCTATAGAAGGTTTGCAAGAATGTAATAGTATGGGAAATGAAAACGCTTCCCAATTTGGAAAAATTACTGAAAACAATGCAACAATTACTCGTTTTCAATCTAAGACAATACATGTACTTCGGGATATATACCTATACCAGTCGCGCCGAAAAAATGAGAACAAATGCCGAGATCAAACTCCGAGATCAATCGCCGAGATCAATCGCCGAGATCAACCACCGAGAACAACCACCGAGAACAACAACCTGCCTGCCCGGCAGATAGGAGGTTTAAAAATGGAGATGACACTGCGTACCTACAATAGCTATCCTGTTATATGCTTACAAGAAGTGGTGCATCCTTTCATTTATATGCCATATTCGCGAAGTAATACAGATTATCTATGGATATCAAGATCACAAAAGACAATCAAAATCTGCTGTTAGCCAGAAGAGAGGTGGAATTCACCGTTACTCATGATGGCGCAACTCCAACGAGAGTGCATGTTCTCGGAAAGATTGCAGCGATGTTGAATGTCAATACAGACCAGGTCGTCCTGGATCCCTTCAGAACTGAATTTGGCATCTCTCGTTTGAAAGGTGAAGCTCGCGTGTATGAAACCAAAGAAGCACGTGATAAGTTAGAACCTGAATACCTCATGAAACGAGGTATGCGTGAAGAGGCTCAGGATGCACCACCTGAAGAACCATCATCTGAAGGTACTGCGGAGGCCTAAACATGGCAGCAAAGGGAAAGGGAAAAGGTAGTTCAGAGAAAAAGTCTGTTAAACGTTCTGCATACTTTACCGTCTCAGGAAAGACAGCGACAGCCACCAGAAAATACTGTCCAAACTGTGGACCCGGAGTATTTCTCGGTGAACACAAAGACCGTGTTTCCTGTGGAAAGTGTGGTTTTACCGAATTTAAAGCATAATTGACATATCCGGCCGTAATAAATGACACAAACCGGACCAGTACTTGGGATCGAAGGCACTGCCTGGAATCTCAGTGCTTCTGTTTTTGATGAATCCCTCATCTCTCTTGCATCTCATGCATATACACCTCCGACCGGTGGCATTCATCCAAGAGAAGCGGCACAGCATCACGCATCCTATGCACGATCTGTCATTTCAGAAGCATTGAAAGAAGCGAATGTACCGATCAGTGCCGTTGCATTCTCCCAGGGTCCTGGCCTTGGTCCATGCCTTCGAGTCGTTGCAACCGCTGCACGAGCACTCGCAGCATCACTGAACATTCCATTAATTGGTGTAAATCATTGTGTTGCTCATATTGAGATCGGGAGATTTGCATCAGGATTCGAAGATCCAATCGTTCTCTATGCAAGCGGCGCAAACACACAGGTTCTCGGATATCTGAATGGAAGGTACCGAATTTTTGGTGAAACGCTTGATATCGGGATTGGAAATGCACTAGACAAGTTTGCACGCAGCAAAAATCTTGCTCATCCCGGTGGGCCAAAGATTGAAATCCATGCTAAGGATGGGAAGTATATTCCATTCCCTTATACCGTTAAAGGGATGGATCTCGCATTCTCAGGGCTTATGAGTGCTGCAAAAGATGCAAAAGCATCACTTGAAGATGTGTGCTATAGTTTGCAGGAGAATGCATTCGCAATGTGTACAGAGGTCTCGGAGCGTGCACTTGCACAGACCGGCAAAGATGAACTCATTCTTGTTGGTGGTGTTGGTGCAAATAAACGCTTCCAGGAGATGATGCATGCAATGTGCGAAGAGCGGGGAGCTTCTTGCTTTGTTCCTGAAATGAAGTACCTTGGAGACAATGGTGCAATGATCGCCTATACTGGACGTCTCATGCTTGAGGCAGGAATGAGCCTTTCTCTTGAAGAATCGATTGTCATGCCTGGATTTAGAGCAGATCAGGCAGAAGTTCCATGGAGAGACAATCCAAAACGAGTTCAAAACCACGGTTCAGGTCATGATTCAGAGAGCACAAGGCGTGGAGCAGAAGCAGTTGTAACAGTTGGGGTAAATGCCTATGGAATGCCAACGGTCACAAAAAAGCGGGTATCCAAGCGGTACCGTGTCTCTCCTCTCGATGAACATCTCATTTTAGAACGCACAAAAACTGAAGCTCGCCTTCTTTCTGAAGCAAGGAGGGCGGGTGTACGTACCCCTGTGCTATCAGATATTACTGAAACCACCCTGCAAATGGAGCAGATTTACGGCCCGGTTCTAAAGGAAGCATTGTGTGAGTCACACCTCTTTGAGGCCGGAAAAGTTGTTGGAACACTTCACTGTGCAGGTATTGCGCATGGAGATCTGACAACCTGCAATATGATTGTAGAGCAAAAAAGCACGGGTACTGATAATGAGACAGAAGATTCACCTTCCATCGCCCTGATTGATTTTGGGCTCGCTCATATGACGACAGAACTGGAGCCGCGAGGCGTTGATCTCCATGTTTTGTTTCAGATTCTAATCAGCACCTCTGCTGAGCATGAAAACCTGAAAAAAGCTTTTTGCTTAGGGTACGCCACAACCGCACCAGATGCTGCACTTGTTATTGCCCGCGAGGAGGAGATCTGCGAACGCGGGAGATATCTGTAAAAAGAGAGATGAGATGACGATATCAGTAGTTACCGGAAACAAGCATAAATTCAGTGAGATCGCAGCGATTCTTTCTGATGCAGGAGAGGTCAAGCAGGTGGATCTTTCCTGCCCAGAGATTCAGCATCATGACATCGGCATCATCTCACAGGAAAAAGCAAAATATGCCTATTCCATCCTGAAAGAACCTGTAATCACAGATGATACCGGTCTCTTTATACCCATTCTTCAAGGATTTCCCGGTCCATATGCTGCGTTTGTAGAGGAAACGATTGGAAATCCTGGTGTTCTTCGCCTTCTTGAAGGAGCTCATGATACTGACAGGGCTGCATTGTTTGAGACGGCTATTGCATATGCAGATGAATCTGGTATTATGGTGTTTCGTGGACGTATTGAAGGAGTGATCGCATATGAGCCACGGGGCACAAACGGGTTCGGATATGATCCAATTTTTGAAGTAGATGGTATGACTCTTGCAGAGATGAGTACTCAACAAAAGAACAGTCTCTCTCATCGTGCACGAGGTACCACGCAGTTTCGTGATTGGTTCATTAGCGAGAAAAACAGACACACAATTGTTAAATAAGTTACTAACACTGTACTATAGATACGAGGAGATATTTATAATGGCTCGATTTCCAGAAGCTGAAGCACGCTTGTTACATGTGAAGATATGTATGCGCTGCAACGCCCGAAACCCGGTGCGTGGAAGCACATGCAGAAAGTGTGGATACAAGTACCTTCGGCAAAAGAACAAAGATAGAAAAGCATAACGCAACAATGCACAATTCTCTGAATTGTAAAACAATTTTCATTTTTTTATCGTAAGTGCTTTCTCCTGCCGAGAGGCGGCAGGCATCCAAATTTATTTCTCTTTCCATCCACCTGATGGAACCCTGATCTCAAATCTGGCTCCAACGTTCACAGTTCCGCATTCATGAATCGTTATATCACTAATGCCAAGTATTTCGCGCACTAAAAAGAGACCAAGACCTGTATTTTCCCCAAATCCATTTTCAAATATTTTTTCTTTGATCTCTGGTTTAACTCCCTTTCCATTATCCATGAACACAAGCAATCCTTCATGATTCTCAACAGAGAACGTAACTTTGATTTCAGTTACTTCTCCTCCTCCATGGCGCAGTGAGTTTTCAATAAGATTGTATACAACTTTATCCAAGAGCGGATCTGCAAATATGAGAGGAATATCATCTGCTATCAGCTCAACTGGCCTGCCTGCAGCCATGCCTGCCGGCATGCGGGGCGAGACAGGTGAAGAAAATAAAAAGTCCCTGACTTTGGCAATGCTGGAATCAACATCCTGCCACCCGGCTCCAAAGATACCAAGCTCCTGATAGTCACGGGTAAACTCAATATGCTGTCGCACATTAGAAAGAGAATTATCCATAACTTTAAGCATATGCTGCGTTGAAGGATCATCATCAACCTCTTCAAAGATAGCATCAATCATGGAAAACAGCACAGTGAGTTGATTTAATACATCATGCCGCGTTATCTGAGAGAGAATAGTTTGTTTGCGATGTGCCTCTTGAATGCTCCT
>WRER01000132.1 GCA_009779205.1 Methanobacteriota archaeon
AGATCCAGCGTTGTGGAAATCGGTATTTGTGAAGCTACAATGTAATGAGTCATCGGTATGGTGCAATTTGCGTTTTTTTCAAGATAGTTCGTAAAATTGTAATAAATAAAAAGGATGCGAAGTGCGAGAGAGTGCGGTAACCGGGGTTCGAACCCGGGCTAGAGGCTTGGGAAGCCCCTGTCCTACCACTAGACTATTACCGCAGAGTCATTCACAGATGAGTCAAGTAATTTCTGCGTACATATGAGATAAATATGACTATTCTGAATTGAAAAAACAAAAATTGTGCAGTCGTGATACTAGGGTGCATATAGTGAGACCTATACCAGAAATGATTTTCTTATTGCCATCAAAGCTATGTGCACGATAGAGCTACTCTTGCAGGAACGAATGATAGCAACATCTCTATCATAGGGGGTCAGAAATGAATCAATCGGGAAACAAGCCGAAAATTGTTATTGCACTAGGGGGATCTATTTTATTACCCTCACTCAATGCACATGCAATTCATGCATATGTGCCAGTTATGTTAGAGATTGCGGCAAAAGCTCAGGTGTATATCGTTGTTGGAGGGGGAAAGATCGCACGAGAATACATTGATGTTGCCCGTTCGATTGGAACTGATGAATCCACTTCTGACGAGATTGGTATTGCAGTCACCCGCATTAATGCGTCGCTTCTTATATCTGCACTTGGAGATGTTGCATATCCACTAGTTCCAACTACATATCATGAAGCGCTGTCCTATGGCTGTTCAGAACGTATTGTTGTGATGGGGGGCATTGTTCCAGGACAGACAACAGATGCTGTATCAGCAGTGCTTGCAGAGCGTGTTCGCGCCTCGATACTCGTGAATGCGACATCTATTGATGGGATTTATTCTGCAGATCCAAATAATCCGGCATATGCCAAGACTGCAAAGCGATACGATACGATTACAACTGCGAAGCTGCTTGAGATTGTGCAGCAGGGATCTGTGCGTGCAGGTTCAAATAATATCATGGATCTGGTCGCAGTCAAGATGATCGATCGATGCGGGATGCCGCTTGTAGTGCTTGATGGGAGAGATCCTGCAAATGTACTTTCAGCATTACAGACCGGAACATTCGCAGGAACCGTTGTAAGTGAGGATGGTACAAGCCCACTGCCGCTGATCTCCTGAATATTTTGGAGATGGATGGTCACGGAGGCAGTACTGTGCGGTACCTCTCTTTCATAGCATGTGCACTCTGCATACTCTGCGTAATGTCAATGACATTTTTGAGTATATTGAGTATACCGAGTGTTTCTGCTACAACAGTTCGGATTGATTCACTGATAGATACTGTGGGGCCTGTTGTTGAAAAACAGGTTGTGCACTCAAATAGCTTGGAAAGTGGCGTATTGTACAGGTCGTCACTGATGTCAAATGGGGGAAGCCTTCAAGAAGCAAAGAATACGCTCTATGAAAAGGGAGAACTTGATACTACAACGATTGTAACCTATGACTCACAAGGACGCGGGCATATGGTGGCATCAGAGTTGATTGGATACCAATTTCTGTCTTTTGCAGCCAATGGAACAGGAACAGAACCATCCTGTGTATTTAGTCAGCCATATGCGGTCAGTGCTGATACAACGAATGTGCCAATATCATATGCACGTGGTTTAGCAGGAAGTTCTGTTGCAACAGGTGACACGCTCGCATATCAATCAGTAGGTCATGTACGCCCAGAAGATCTTTCATATCAGATCTCAGTTGCTCCACGAGAGGGAGAAAATACGACTGATGCGCGAGTCTCAACAATGGCTGCGTATCTGGTTGATAGTAAAACGGGAGGAACGCGAGTTCATGAGGATCTGGTAATAGCAGGTCAGCTTGGGCAGCTTCGACAATCATATCAGATGGGAACCAGGTATCAGACAGATCAGCAGCTCTCAGTGGAAGGCGCAGTGATAGAGAAGGTTACTGTGTATGATGTTTCAGTTTCTGAAAGCGCAACAACTTCTGCTGTGAATAAGTTGACATATGCTGCAGGGGCAACAGTTGGTCAGGGGGCGTTTCATGAAATTCGCTTGCTCAATCTCGATGGAGGAATTGATACAACGAGGCTCATAACATATGATCGAAAAGAGACATCTGGTGGAATTATCGTAACAGAACAGGTTCGTGCTGAGCGGGATGCACTATCTGGAAGTGGGAGTGGAACTGACCCGGTCTGCATCTTTAGTCTTATACAAAAACAGGATGAAGCCGGAGCACTGGAATCTGCGGGGGCCTATGCCTCATCACGGATCATCGGTGCTGACAATATATCCTCAGAAACGATTACGAGGGTTTCATTTGACTCCGGTGGAGCTGGCATTGATCTCCAGTACGAGACTCATATCTTAGCACCTGTTGATCTGCGTTCAGAGTTTGAGTTATATGTGCATGATCTGGATGGAGATGGATTGTACGAGGACGTAAACGGTAATGGACGCCTTGATTTTGCCGATCTGATAGTGCTGTTTGATAATATGGCCTGGCTCGTTGAAGACGAACGTGGACTCCTCTTTGATTATAATAGGAATGGAAAACTGGATTATGCAGATCTACTTGTTTTGTTTGATATGATCCAAAAAGGATGATATATTTTAAAACATTTTTATTACGTAAAAGCCAACTCAAGAGGAGAATGCACCGGAATCTGTGCATCTTCGCGTGATTCCAGATTATAGACCGTAAGAGCCATTGGTTCAAATGCTGTCTGAATTGGTTCTACTCCCACAATCACTGAACCACACATAAATATAACCGGAATAGAAACAGAATCTACACCGTATTCTTTCTTTTTTGCATCAAATAGGGGCCTTGAACCAACTTCATACAATTCATGGAATGCTATCTGAATCTCAGGATATTTCACTTTAAATCCAATAAGCCATGGTTCAAGGTGCTGACAGGCACCACATTGATGGCTGTAAAAATGCAGGATCTCACATGCATCTGAGATACCCTGATTCTGTTCCACAAAAGCGCGAATATACTCTTGTTTCTCAGCATCTGATGCTGACGAATCGAGGATTCCAAAGTATGTTGATATCGAAGGAGAAGATGAGGCATTATCTGATGACTGCCATTGTCCTGAAGCAAAAATAAGGAGCCCTGCCACGATAAGGACGAGTCCGACACCGATAATGTAGGGTGCTTTTTGTTTTCTTGATGATATCTGCTTCTTTTTATTCTTTTTTGACATACTCATATGTTTTCCTTCTCTCTCCCTTTAATGATACACTGTGGTCTATCCCCGTTTCACAGGAATGATAGCGCCATTTTCGATCTTCACGAGCAGTACAACCTTTCCATTCAATGGGCAAGGTTTCACAGATTTGCCTTCAACCTCCATGACAATACCATCTCTCAGTACAACTCCATCAAGCGTCTGCACACAATCAATGCCTGCACGAAGAAGATCCTCTACTGCGACAGGTCCTGTCAGGCTGCGCACACTGCCAACAGAAAGATATCTTCCATCATTACCCATCGCAGCAAGTCCAACGCCAGCAAGAGCTCCAATAACTCCATCTTCACTTCCCCCAAGGCCTATGAGATGAATACTCATATTTTTCGCAAGGCTGCGTGCTGCACTTTGATTCAGCACGGTAACCTGCGCATCTCTTCCATATGCAATGAGTGCAGGAGTCACAGCTGAGGCCTCTGCCACACAGAGACCTGGATCACTTCCAGCAATGAAATCTGATCGCATCACCCCCTCGGCAATTGAAAATAACTCATCAACTGTTTCTTTTCCACTTCCATCCACATGAATGACAGCACAACTATTGTGTGAGGTATACAAAATGTCAGGATGCACATAGAGCTGATGCCGTGTAATCCCAAAGACATGCCAATGCGCCGAAATGACACGTGCAACCTCACGGGCAAGTTTTCCTGTACCTCGTGACTCAAGTGAATCAGTATCATCCATCGCGATGTAAATTGTCATAAATGCACTGTTATGTTGGCTTTCGTTGCTTATTAGTAACGTCTAAAGTATCTATTCAGTCGCCCCAGAAATTTCCTTAATCTACGAAAAACATTTAATGCTCTGTATTGAAATATAATAGATCTAATATCTCATCACAAAGGAGGAATGGAACAGGATGAACCGA
>WRER01000133.1 GCA_009779205.1 Methanobacteriota archaeon
CGCTCGACTGCAATAGTCTTTCGGCTTCCTTTTTCCTTTTTATTTCTTCCCCTTCTTCTCATTGTTTATGCTTTTTCACCACTTTTGCTATGAAATAACAACCCGACGATCGCAGATCGTGAGCTTTTTTTCATAAAACAACCGAATTGCATTGGAAAGGGCAATATGTTCCTCTTTGAGAATTCTTTCTTCAAGCATATCTGCAGTGTCATCCTCCTTTACAACAACTGAACGCTGAAGAATAATAGGACCTGCATCCATCTCTTCGTCAACAAAGTGAACTGTGCACCCTGCAACCTTAACCCCATATGCAAGTGCTTGCGCCTGAGCATGAAGACCAGGAAATGAGGGGAGAAGAGAGGGGTGAATATTGATAATTCTTCCCTTGTACTCAAAAATGATCTCTCTCCCAAGAATGCGCATATATCCTGCAAGTACAACCAAATCAGGAAGCAATTCTTTCAATGCTGCAAGCAGATCTACCTCATACTCTAATCGGGACGGATATGCATGATAATCGATGACAGTAGCAGGAATGCCTGCATTTCGTGCACGTTCAATCGCATATGCAGAAGGATTATCTGTGATCATTCCAACGCAGGAAACGAAGAGATTTCCGGTGTTAATACTATCAATGATCGCCTGAAAATTAGAGCCTCGTCCAGATGCAAGCACAACGATCCTCATAAGCTCTCCTCTGGAGGAAGCTCCAATCTGATTCGCATGATGCGATTTGCATTCATGTGTGTTACTTTAATTTTCTCTTTAGATCCTGAAATAGTAATCTCCTCATCAATACTTGGAATGTGTCCGAGGTGAGTCATTATAAACCCTGCAATGGTCTCGTACTCCTCAGATATTGGTATCGATATGCCAAGTTCTTCATTGATATCTTCGATTGAACAACTGGCATCAATAGAGTACTTGCCATCGGAACTTTTCACGATCTCCGCCTCATCAGTATCATATTCATCCAAAATATCCCCAACGAGCTCTTCTAAAATATCCTCAACAGTGATAACTCCTTCAAATGCTCCATATTCATCTAATACAATAGCCATATGAGTCTTATTTTTCTGCATCTCACGCAGGAGAACATCTATTTTCTTGCTGTCAGGGATGAAATACGGATCGGAAGCAAGAGAAGCTATTGATGTATGATGCTGGTATATGGAATCTGCGGTGAAATCTGCGGCAAGCAGATCCTTTATATTTAAAATTCCAATGATTTTATCAGTTGTACCTTGATATACGGGAAGTCGGGAAAAGTGTGTATCCTGAAATATTGCGAGAGCCTGTGCAGCAGTTGCTGTATCTTCAAGCATTACAACATCCTGCCGACGAGTCATTACTTTTCGAACAGAGGTGTCTCCAAATTCAAGCACACTGTACAGCATCTGTTGTTCTTCCTCTTCGATAGTCCCCTCCTCTGTTCCTGCATGAATCCATTCCTTAATGTCTTCTTCAGTCATCATATTAGCAGTCAAAGGGCGATTACCAGAGATGAGATGAGCAAGACGATCACATATCCAGATAATTGGCGAGAATATTCGCGAGAGAATATGGAGGAAAGGCGAGACAGTAAGTGTAAGTTTTTCTGGGTTTCGGGTTGCATATGCTTTTGGAATGATATCTCCAACAATGAGCATCATAGCCGCGACAAGAAGTATTGCAACTACAATAGCAAGCAACATGTTCTCATTTCCAAAGAACACAATAACAAGCATTGTTCCAATTGATGCAGCTGTGATGTTTGAGAGATTCTTTCCAATTACTATAGTCATCAAAAACCTGTTTGGATCGCGTTTCAGGAAGTCTAGTGAAGCTGCACCTTTTTTTCCACCTCCAAGAAAGGTACGGGCTTTTGCACGGCTAATTGAGAAAAATGCCGCTTCAGAGCCTGAGAAAAACGCTGAACATACAAAACATGCGAAAAATATAATGAAAAGCACAAATAGTGAGTCTGTCATGCAAAATCACGCCTGATATCTGACACTGTACCAGGCACATCAATAGAATATATAGATCTAATTACTATCAATATATTATTTGTTCTTTTGCCATAAGAGACTTCGGATGTTTCTTAGGCACATCTGCTATGCCATCTTGTCTAGCAATGAGAAGGGGGATCACGGAATACAAGAAATGGAGCAATAACGAGTCCATATTCTCCAGGCGTTATCTGTGGGGAGTCGGCAAGAGCCAGACCCATACAGACGATCTGCTGACTTGCGTCAAGAACTGCGACAGTATCACCTTTTGAGAACGAATCAAGCGAAACAATGCCGCGAGCAGATATTTGTGCCCCGTGTGAGATTGCATCAAGTGCTGTATCTTTCACAGTTACACATGGAATGCCTGAGCAGATCGCTTCAACTGGCAGAATCATTCGTGCTAACGAGGTAATATCACCCTGGTGAGCATCAGTAACTGCATCGGCCAGGGAATGCAGTGTATGTGTCTGTGACTCTGTAAATCCACCTGATATCGTTCTTCTTAGTTCCTGCATATGGCCTCCAACACCAAGAGCAAGCCCGATATGATGACATAAGGATCTGATATATGTTCCAGAGTCACAGTGAATACGCAAGAAAAGATCTATGTGATCTGTATCAAGGCATTCTATAGAATGAATCTCACGAATGCGCAGTGCCCGTTTGACTGCACTTCTTCGTGGAGGCCGCTGATAAATTTTGCCTGTAAACTCCATAAGAACTGCATCTATTTTTTCCCGGGGAACAGGATGATGAAGACGAAGCACACAGACATACTCTTTTTCATCAAGATGCAGAATAGGTGTTAGACGAACTGCCCTTCCAAGCAGAACAACAAGTACTCCTGAAACCGCTGGATCTAATGTTCCCGTATGTCCAACCTGTGAAACACCCGTCAGCTCACGAACCCATGCAGCAACCTGATGGCTGGACGGGCCACGAGGTTTGTCAATCAGAATGAGTCCGGATCTGTGTTTCAGATCTTCAAGGGAGTGCAGTGTGTTAGACATATGTAGAGGGGTCGGAATTATGGATGAAGAAGAAGATACATATTGATCTCATCAAGTGTTCCTTCAAGAGAACCATCGCCAACAATATCTGGTGTTATACCTGCACGAGTCATAGTTTCTGCTGTCACCTCACCAATCGCAATAGTAAGCAGGCCTGGGTGTCGTTTCCAAACACATGCCGTAAATGACATAGAGCTGGTAAAGAGAATGGCATCAGTACTGCTATCACTGAGATCAATGAGTTCATACGTAGGGCAAAGTGCATAGCATCGGTACTCCTCTACCATAGCATCTGCCTCATGTATCGCGGAGATGAGAGCATCATTTGGGACATCTGCACGAGGAATGCCGATTCGTTTTCCTGCGATCCACGATCCAAGATATGGCACGAAAGCCTTAGAATAAAACTGTGGCAAGACTTCACAGGGTACACCAGATGAACGAAGAATCTTTGCAGTCTGGGGGCCGATAGCAATTACTCTTGGAAGAGGAACTGTAGCAAGTTTTGGTGCAATAAGGCTTGCAGGAAGAGCACTTGTAAAAAAAATACAATCGAACTGTTTTTGCGTAGCCATCCTGATGAATTCATCTATTTCGTCAGAATAAAGCCTGGAAAATAATGGAAACACTGAGTAACAGTCATGACCATGGCGTAAACAACGGTCTTTATCATCGGTTTCTTTTTCTTTCAGGCGGGTTATGGCTATGTTCATTTATTTTCCCTTACATGTATGGAACATATGTTCTCTTCTTTTCTATCTTTCGTATTTTTTGAAACAGTTGTACTTAGTGTTTAGATTTCCTTGTATAAAGTAAAGACTTCTTTGAATCCTGTTACAGATGCAATTACCCAAGAAAATGTTCAATGATCTCGGTAAAACCATCACCATATTTTGATGATGCACAGAACATTGCAGCAGATTTCAGCTCCTGTGCGCTATTTCCAACACAAGCTCCATAACCTACAGCAGAAATCATCTCAACATCATTGATAGAATCGCCAACTGCTATCATGTTTGATAAGGAAAGACCCATCTCTTTTGCAATGATTTGAAGCGTATCTCCTTTACTGATACCATTTGGCTGCAAATGGATCGCAAAACCAGTGTCAAGAATAGTTATTGGA
>WRER01000134.1 GCA_009779205.1 Methanobacteriota archaeon
AGCAACGATACATGCCCTCTGCTCAGCTCGCATGTATGCACTCCTCTTTGGAGAAGAAGCAAATCAATTAAGTGAATTAATCGAATTTCCATGCACAATTATTGCTGATCCATCCGAGCACAATCCAATGAAATTAAAGAAGAAACTGGAGGCTGAGTCACCATGGGATGTTTAGAATCTTTGCCATATGAGATAGTCATGGCACGAATCAGCTTTTCAGAAGCTCGGGATGCATTGTCGCGTTATAGAGAAAAATACGATGTTTTACCAGGATATGAGATATTTGGCATTCGGCTCATCGGTGTACCACCTGTCCGGATCGCAGTCGATGGAGATGCAGTATTCTTTCCATTTACAAAGCCCTGTCATGGAACATTTCTCATCAAAGTTCCTGGTGCAGAAGAAGAGATTGAAAAACTGCGAAAAAAGAAAAAATGAGCAAATTATCTAATCCATTTTTTGTCATTCTACATCGTCACCTGTGCCTCTGCACCGCCCCATCACAAACGCCAAGCCCAACTATCTCTTTCTTCCCCGTATATACGGCTTCTGCGATCATAGCAAGTCCTTTTGCTGCTGTCCATTCATCAAACAAAAGAATTTTCTGCTCTAAAAGACGGGACACCTCTGCATGAATATCCTGGGCAAGAGTGCCACACAGAGCAATTATAGCCTTTGGTGAAAGTAAACGCAGCGCAGCACATTCCATTGCAGCAAACATTGCCAGGGATGCGGTTTCTTCTGATTGCGAAAGGGTCTTTGCTTTTTTTGCATCAGGTCCTGCATGCAAAAATGCATCATTTGCACTCATTTCTCCAGCATCGATCGCTCGAATCGCTTCTAAGTCAAGTGCCCCATGGATCCGACCGGGTGCAAACAGGCAGGCATCAAACCCTCCAACAATCTTCCCTTCCGCAATAAGGAGACTTACTGTATTTGAGCTCGCATCACACATGATAATGTCAGGGCCAACTGTTTGTGCGAGAAAATAGGCAATTCCAACCTTTTCAGGGCTTGCCTGATGTGAATAGATCTTAAATCTGGGATCTGTTGGAGAATCCTTATGAATCCCAGGTATCACAATAACTGGAAGGTTTGACGCAAGAAAGGTGTCAAAAACTTTTGTTCCCCCTCCAGTATGTTCACCGGCACCTTCCTGACTGATAACTCCTCGGTTTGTTACATGATCAATTGATGATATCGCAGAAAAATTGTCACCCATTGAATAGGTCAGGGCGATACCACGGATTTCATTAAGAGGAAAATGAGATGCAAATCTCTGGATATCAAAAAAAACTGCTTCTGGGCGGGGAATTTTCATGACCTTCTCATGATTTGCAAACCGAATGGCAGTCGTCCCGTGATCTATTCCAATGAACATCAGGTACTATTACGTGCTAGTCACAAATAATACTCTGAAGTATGTGATCGCCAACATGCATTAAATGAAAACACATATATATCATAATATGGATAATATGTATGTTATGGCAGGCGAAAATGAAGTTATTATCATGCAGAGTGCACGAATTCCGCCGTTTGTTCCTCTTACCCTTCGAGTGCTGACAATACTTTTTGGTATTGCTGCAATCATATGGCCAATTCTGATAGGTGAGGTCATTGTTTTATTGTTTGGAATTTTTATTTTCATCACAGCAGTTGGGATGTTTTCTGCATTATATGCACAGGAAATCCCTTCTGGTGCTCCAAAATGGGCGATCATCATAGCAGGAGTTCTTGGGCTTATCATCGGTGTCTGGGCGATCGTTGATCCGCTGCAGATGGGCTTTAGCCTCTACTACCTCATCGGAATCTGGGCTATTGCAACCGGAGTGCTACAACTGTATTATGCACTAAAAGGCGGCATACAGTATCGAACTCTTATGGCAATCTCAGCTGTTATCTCCTTGCTATTTGGTTTCCTGGTACTAGCTGTCAACCCATTGCTCGGATGGGCAACTCTCATTCAAGTCACAGGTATCTTTGCAATTATTGATGGAATTATTGGATTTGGATTCGGCATCGATCCACGGGATACCTAAAATAGTTTAAAATAATAAAAAAATTATTTTATTTTATCTTGTCTACAAAAACGTCTGCAGCTACTCGCCCATGATCTCATTTTGAGCAACTTTTCCAGCGACATATGCAGGCATACCTGCAAGTAAATATGTTACTCGAAGGGCTTCATCAATCTCTTCTGATGTTACACCAAGATTGGAAGCTCCTGCCATCTGAGCCCGGATTGCATGCTGATCACGAAGAGAGGTCGCAATTGCTATTGCAATTAACTTTTTCGTTTTTCTGGTTATTGCTCCATCATCCCAGATGAAATTATCCATTTTCAAGGAAAAATCATACATCTGAGGATCTCGTTCTGCAAGTTCGCGAAAGATAAGGGGAATCTTTCCAATCTTTGATTCAAGCTCTTCAGTCCCCTTTTGATCTGCACATGTGCTCTTACACATATAACTCACTCCACTCGACCTATTGGCTTCATACAGCAGATGAGCTCCCCGCCACCAACAGTTTTTATTTCAACGACGTTTCCACAGATCTCACATTCATAGACTTCACCAACTTCCTTCACATTTACCACAGTATCACCTTTTTCTTTTTTTAGCAAGATTACACAGCGCTGCATGCAATTTCGTGGAAATCACATTGCATCATCATATAGCCTCTTCCTCTCTTTGGAGGATGCATAGCGTCTTCAGTGGTTTTGGCATCTGGGCGCACGCGTCATTGGCATACAATTGAACATCCTGAAGGCATGATTAAACATGACTTCAAGTCCTTCTCACTTTCTACTTTCTACTACAACTTCATGACCACATGTATATGTGCCAGGGTCAACCACACATCCTGCCTTAACCTGAGTTGGTCTGCCCACAATTGCTTTATATATTTATTCGTATTTATGCGTTTCTTTAGACAATTTCACAATCATGGTCGCTCTAAAAGATAGCAGATTCAATATTTTTTTCCATGAAAATAATGAAACAATAGGAATAGACCTGTTGTATGTATCAAAGGGAAAATATGCAATTTGATGTAAACCAAATTGCATCATCATCATGCAGCCTCTTGCTTTCTCTCTGGAATTTCTTTAGACAGTTTCACAACCATACTCACTCTAAAAGAAGGCATATCCAATATCCTTTTCCCATGAGAATGCGAAACTATTGGAATAAAACTGTAGGATGTATCATGGGAAAAGGAACAGTTGTGCTTTCATATTCAGGCGGTCTTGATACCTCAGTGTGTATCCCCCTGCTCAAAGAGGACTATGGATATGATCGGGTCATCACAGTGGCTGCCAATGTTGGACAGCGTGAAGAAGAAGTGGTAATGGCAGAAGAAAAAGGAAAAAAACTTGCAGACGTTCATTACACCGTTGATATTAGAGAAGAGTTTGTTGCCAGGTGCATCTTTCCATCCATCAAAGCAAATGGAATGTACGAAGGATATCCAATGGGAACTTCACTTGCACGCCCTCTGATTGCAGAAAAAATCGTTGAAATCGCTAAGAAAGAAGGAGCAGTTGCAGTTGCTCATGGATGCACTGGAAAAGGAAATGATCAACTTCGATTTGACATCGTATTCCATACCTATGGATTTGATATCATCGCTCCGATGCGTGAGCGAAATATGACGAGAGAGTGGGAGATTGAGTACGCAAGGCAACACAATGTTCCAGTCCCTGTTGACAAAAAGCACCCTTGGAGTGTTGACGAAAACCTCTGGAGTCGCAGTATCGAAGGTGGATTGCTTGAAAATCCTGCATATCACCCTCCTGAAGAGATTTACGCATGGACAGCTTCAGTGACAGATGCGCCAGATACCCCAACAGATCTGACGATTTCATTTGAACAGGGGGTTCCAGTTGCCTTAAACGGAAAAAAAATGGATGGGCTCACCCTTATTACTGAGCTGAATACACTTGCAGGCACGAACGGAATTGGCAGAAACAATATGATAGAAAACAGGGTACTTGGTATTAAAGCACGTGAGATATATGAGCATCCGGCAGCGACTACCCTTATCACTGCCCATGCCGACCTCGAACGCCTTGTACTTACGAGAGCGGAATACGCATTTAAACAGATTGTAGA
>WRER01000135.1 GCA_009779205.1 Methanobacteriota archaeon
AAGACTGTATCGGACAGCAGTCCAGAAGTCGATCGAATTCCCATCCTCGATCATGCCGGATAGTAAGTTATATGCGACAATGACTGTTGTGAATAAGATCAGGGAAAAAAGCAAAAAAACCTGTTTTTCACGCACAAACACGGTAATATCTCGTTGAAAAAGAAGAGTGAAGTAGAGCGGAAGTGGGAGTGCTGACGCAATCATGATGCATATGAGAGCCATTTCAAGGCTGACATTATCATAGAACATGATGCTCCCAGGATGAGGAACAAATCCTCCAGTGCTCACTGATGAGAGCATGAGATAGATACTGTCAAGCAATGAGACATTCTGTGCATAGATTGCACACCATGCAATGAGCGAGAGTATGAGATAATATGGGAGAACTTTCCTGATCGCTATCTGAAGTGAAGGTATGATATGTTCATGACGACGTTCATGCACAGACTGATAAAATGATGAGTGTTGTCCTCCTTTCATGAGAGCAATAAAAACACACAACATGAAAAATCCTCCAACCCATTGGGTATATGCCCTCCAGAAACAGAGTGAAGAGGTCAGATCAATTTGTTCAGTGATTGAGAGAAAAGAGAAACTTGTACTAGTCCAGCCTGCCATTCCTTCAAACGCAGCCTGAGAAAGTGACATATCTGCATTGATATAATATGGTATGCCAAATACAATCCCGGAAGTAAGCCATGCAAGGGCGATTGATGCAAGAGCACTACTGAGCCTGGTGTACTCACGATACTGAGGGAGTCGGTCAAGGAGATGTCCTACACCTGCAAAGTAGAACAGCACGACTAAAAATGCACCTGAACTCACCCACTCATGCGTATAGAGTGCGATTCCAAGAGGTACAAGCACGAAAAATGAGATTATTTTGTAAAGCCCACCAACATCTGACAGAATCGTGGTAATTTCTTGACGCATGATTCACAATGCAGAATTCACAATGCACAGTTCACAATGTTCAATCTGAACTCTTAAGAAAGTTCTAAGAGTTGCTTGAGGCGGGGCAGGTAAATTATGTATTGTGCATTGTGAACTGCCTGCCCGCCGTGGTGGGTGCATTGTACTTACTCTCCAATAACAATACGTCGATTAATAACACGCCATGCAAGGATCAGGCGCATAAGATCTGTTGCCGTAATGATATCTCTACCCCGAAAGATATTGATTGGGTACACACCAGTCTCTGCCTCGATACTCAACTCTATTTTTCGAATCGTAAACGGAGTCAGTTCTCCATCAAATGCAATCTGGCGGAACTTTCTGCCGTCAATAACTTTTGAGCTGCATTTCATCATAAAATCCATATCAGATGTTGAAAGCAGTGAAAACAGATCAATATTGAGATTAATATCACGAACACATTCTTGAGGCCGGGAAAGATTCATCGCTGCTGCATATTTTAGCTCGGTCGGAGGATACAGAGAGTTATGGAACTTTGAAAACGATATCGTGATGATATTATCTGCATGTGCACGCTGTGGAAATACATATTTCAAGTAATCAGGCTCACGTTCCTTAATCTCTGCAAGTACCTGTTCTTCAGTATAATTTCGCTTTGCAATGTCACGATCTATCTTCCAGCGATATTTTACCTCAGTATCTGGATCGATAAAAATGGAATAATCAATATGCTCACGAAGCTCGGGAGTTACAATTGGGTGCAGGCCTTCAAGAATAATAAACTTCGTTGGAGAGAAGGGAATCGGCTCGTCAAGCGTTCCAAATTGATGATTATACACTGGTTTTAAGATCGTTTCTCCTCGTTTTAGGGCAGCAAGATGCTTGGCAAGGAGTTCGAAGTTATTTGCTTCATATGTCAGTGGGGTGATACGCAGACGATCACGCTCTGCACGATCATATAGATGATAGTCGTCCAGCGTAATAGTTGAGACAAGGTCCCGTCCAAAAATAGACCTCAAAGCATCAGTAAATGTGGTCTTTCCAGATCCACTGTCACCCGCAACAGCAATAATAAAAATATATGGTGATTCGTCAAGCAATTCGCGAAAATTTCGCATTTCAGTATATGTGTTTTTTGTCATATTCCAGAACTCCGTGAATGGGATAGTATGCACAATGCATAATTATGATGGTGGATGGTGTAACTCAATCTAAATAGATACATGATATATCTCTTATACAACATTTAATTTATGTTAATACACATATAAATAAGTTGTTTGACGGAAAAATTCTCCTTTTATCGTTCAGTCAATGTGACTTGTATCGTGGAGTCACTATTTCTTCCTTGTATTTTAGAGGATTAGACTATTTTTCTCTATTTGTGTATAATCTTGTGTTATGCCGGATGGAACACTATATACATGTGCAAATTTTTTGAGAAAAAAGAAATCAGAGAGGAGACCAGAATGGTATATTCCATCTCTGTCTGGGGGAAGGTAATCAAATCATCCTTGAAGAACATCTGTCAGACGGGCATCTGAGATATAGACCCCTGTGAGCGTCTGAGGTCCATACACTTCTTCCCATCCACCTATTGCAGCTTGTAAGGCATCAATGTACCCAAAGTCAACACCACCATAATGCTCCATTTCTGAAATCAGATACTTCAGATAGGCAAGCTGTTCGACAAAATTCTCCTGATCATCATTCATAATACTACCTGCAATATCGAACAGAGTGGCTACGGAATCAATGAGGTAGATTGAGGAACACTCATAACACTCGTCTACAACAACAGGGGCAGCAGTAACACTCTTTACCGCAGCGTGTATGAGGTTTGCAAGGAAAATACTCTTGCTTTGCCCGTTGACACTTTCTCCAAAGAACACATTTGTCAGTCTGGTGAACAGATTACCTGAGTTGGCATCACTCCCTGCCAACACATTCAGTTTATCGATCAGAATTTCAAAAACAGCAATCGCCTGGGCATTACTATCAGGGGAATTACGTACCTCTTCCATTCCATCTATTGCAGTTTGTAAGGCATCAATGTATCCAGAGTCAACACTGCCATAACTCCCTATGTCGTAACTCTCCATTTCTATAGTCAAATACTTCAAATAGTCAAGGTTCTCAGCGAAGCTCACTGAATCATCATGCATCAGGTTACTTGAAATATAGAACAGAGTGGCTACGGAATCAATGAGGTAGACTGAAGCACATCCATAACACTCGTCTATCCCCGCAGAGTCGGCAGGAACACTGTTTATCACAGTGTTCGTAAGCTCTGTAAGAAAAGGAGCCTCGTTTTGCCCATTAGCGCCCTCGTCAAGGAACACATTCGCCACTCTGATAATCGGGACACCTGCTGTGGTATCACTCCCTGCCATCCCATCCAGTTTGTTGAGCAGAGTATCAAAAACAACAAGTGCCTGGGCATTCTCAGGGGAAAGTTCAGATGGAGAATAGGATTCGCTGATAATCCTGTCCTCAAGCGTAGCTCCCATAGCTGGCACAATGAAGAAACACAATATAATGAAGGTGAATAACCGTTTCATGCTTTTTTATTTATTTTTCATGTAATTAATTCTTCTGATCTATGTGCTGTATTGAAGCTGTCCAGTGATAGGTACAGAGACCGGACAGAATTTGTTTTGAGTTATATCTATGATTGTCGATATCTTTGTTTTTGGTGATGATCTCCTCACGTTCTTACAAAATTTATAACTTATCTGAATTTTTTTCGCCAAAAAAGTAAAACTGAAACAGTCCCTTCCCCCCTTCGCGTACATAGCTCATGCTATGTCTGCCAAAGCGTGTACTTCACACCAATAGGACTTAGGCAAAATTGCATTTTGTAAGCCATAATACCTTATTAAGTCACTTCAATCAAGTGTTTTTGGTTAGCAAATGTTTAAGCCACATTGACTTGTGTGTAACTCCTAACCAATCGATGTAAACTTACGTTTTCCCCCTATTTTCCTTCTATGTAGCACGCTGAATTGTGAATGTTCTCCATGTCACGCATTATATTTGTGAAAAGTATGAATTGGTATGTAACAAATCTGCGAATTATTGTGGGGAATGCGTAATTCCTATGAATTGATGCGACATAACAATGCTACCAGCAAGTCTAAATCCTAATA
>WRER01000136.1 GCA_009779205.1 Methanobacteriota archaeon
AAAGAGCATTACAATCTGGAAAAAAGAGAAATAAAAAGAGACCTGCAAAAATGCACTTCTAATCCGCAGATTTCATCTCTATTGTCTTTTTGCTGAATAGTTCCTATCTTTTTACGCCAATTTCTGTTTCTGCCCATTTGCCATCAGGAAGAAATCTTTATTCAACATATATCCAAAATCTTTCGCCAGATCTACATAATTTGACGTGATATCAAGGCCACCATGGGCTGCAATAACATATGTCGGGTTCAACATCTGAAGCAGTTCATAGTGATCCTCACAATACGCATGACCCGACACATGCAGCTCATCAAAAATACGTGCTCCCTGACCTCCAAGAAGTGAAAACATCCGGTATCGCTGTGCACGATTCATATCATTTGGAATCAGCTGTGCACTGATCATTACCTTATCACCCTTTTCGATCTTGTACGGCACATCTTTCTCTGCAATACGTGTCAAGATAGAACCTGGTTCACCTTGATGTCCTGTCACGATCGGCACATACTCATCACGCTTGGCTTTCATCACCCTTCGAAGTGTTCGTTCAACCGTTCTTCGATTTCCAAAAATACTCGTTCCCTCTGGAAATCGCACATACTTCATCGACTCAGCTGTTGCACAGAATCGTTCCATCGATCGTCCAAGAAGAATTGGCTTCCTTCCGATTGAATGCACACATTCCGCAATCGTCTTCACTCGTGCTACATGCGATGCAAATGTACTAATCACAATTGCACTTGGGTCATCTTCATAGCTTGAGATAACACTTTGCAACATATTTTTCGCTATCTGCTCACTTGGACAACGGCCACTCTCTCGAATCTTCGTTACTTCCGCGATCAGACAGAGCACTCCTTCTTTCCCAAGCTTCTGCAGTCGTGCAAAGTCAGGAGGCTCACCCACGACAGGTGTCCTATCCAGCTTAAAATCAAGGGCATAAACTATTGCACCACGTGGTGTATGCAAAACTGGAGTCACTGTATCGATAATGCTGTGTTGCGTTGCAACAAACTCAATCGTCAGTGTAGGTGAGATCGTGTACTGCTGTCCAGCTTTAAGAGCATACAGCTTATTATTCACACCAAATTTCTTTTCTCCCTCAATATGCTGGCGTACAAGCTCAATTGTATAGGGAGAAGCAATAATTGGTGCATTATATCGGTGTGCAAGCTTTGGCACTGCGCCGATATGATCCAGATGACCATGAGAAAGCACAATTGCTTTTACACTCCCTTCGAGAGAATTCATAATCGTGTCATCAGGGATAACACCCATCGAGATCAGATCAAGAGAATGTGTATTCTCCATCTCCACATCAGGATTCATCATCAATGAATCAAGACGAATCCCCATATCAAATATTACAATTTCCTTTCCGCATCGAACGGCAGTCATATTCCGTCCAAACTCATTATATCCGCCGACTGCAAGGACCTCTATATCCATTATATCACCTCTGTGTCCGTTATTTCAAATATACGTGTTTTCTATATATTCAACCAGTGAATGCAATTCATAAACCTACATGTACAGTCTCTAAAAGCCAGAATCTGATATCTGCTTCATTGCTCCAGACATATAATATCTCACATCTGCCAGATCAGAAACACATCGAGCCCCGGTCAAAAACATTGATACCAACAGCTCCTGGTGAATCGTATCGATTGACTCATAAAGTGCTTCAATACCTGAACACGCCGGCTTTAACAGCGGGAGTGCCATGCCGCCAAGTGCTGCTCCAAGCACAATTGACTTCGCAATATCAATGCCCGTGCGAAGTCCTCCACTTGCGATCACTGGCTTATGCAGTGATTGCAGCTCGGCCAGGCAGACCGTTGTTGGAATACCCCAGTCTGCAAACAAAGAACCAAGCCCATGCAACTGCCTTCCTGAAATAGTCTCTTGATTCGCTCGATAGCTCTCTATCAGCGCCCACGAAGAACCACCAAATCCACCGGTATCAACAGCCGAAATTCCAGCAGCAAATCCGCGCTCAGCAGTCTCACGTGAGATACCACAGCCGGTTTCTTTCAGTATAACCGGCACTGAAAATGAACTACACAATTCCTTTAGTGCATCATGACACGAAGAGGCATCATGATCTCCTTCTGGCTGAATTGCTTCTTGCAAAAAGTTTAAATGAATTGCAAGTGCATCTGCATCAACCATCTCAACAGCACGTTCTGCCCATTCAACTCCATGGTCACGGAGCTGAACGATACCGAGATTGCCAATAACAAATGCATGAGGTGCCACGTCCCGAATGACAGCAAATGTATCTTCAAGTGAAGAATCTTCGATTGCCGCACGCTGTGATCCAGTGCCAATCGCAAGATTATATCTCTCTGCTGCCATGCCAAGCACGCGATTTACCTCTTTTGTCTCAGGGTGACCACCCGTCATTGCAGAGATCAACAGGGGAGATGAAAGAGAACGTTCTAAAAATGTCGTAGACAGAGACAGATCATCCATGTTTACGTCAGGCAAAGCATCGTGAACAAGCCGGATATCTGAAAATCCACTCCAGCCTGATTCAACCTGCTCATCAAGACAAATTCGTAAATGATCCAGTTTCCTTCCAGATGTAAAACGCTCTTTTTCCATCCAACCCTCTTGAATATCTCTTAATTTTATTTTTTGATTATACTTTCATATGCCGTTTTAATCCTGACAATGTGCCGGACGAATCACTGTGCCTTCATGATTTTCTCCCTTCAAAAATGCTGAAAGGCATTCCTTTGAAAACAGGTTTGAGCAGATTCCATCATCTGAAAGGGAAAGCAACTCCTCAATCTTACCTCTCATTCCTCCAGTCACATCTATCCCAGCAGATCCGGCAATTGTACCAGATTCAAACAATGCGTCAACATTTTCTCTTGAGATCTCAGGAATAACAGATCCATCTGCTGCCAGCACTCCAGGGACATTTGTTACAATTCCCACCTGTGATACATGAAGCGCCTGACTAAATACACGAACCAACTGATCTCCTGACACGATACATGCACCACGAATCAGATCCATTACAACATCTCCATGAAGCACTGGAACTAATCCAAGAGCACACATCTCCTTTAGTGATGCAACAGGGTACTCACAAAGCTCCCTGTTTTTTGCATTCATCCCATGGAATGGGTGCACAGGTACTGCTTCAATACCAGCGTTTCTGAGTGCTGATACAACAGCAGTGTTCAATTCTGATACCGCTGCATGAACCGCATAAATTCCTTTTGCGTTCTCAGCCGTAACTCCGCGTTGGATTCGGTACTGTGCAGCTTGTGGATGACCATAAGAACCTGCACCGTGCACGATGATAACTCCTTGACCAGATATTGCGATCTCCTGTCCAATAGCAAAGAGTACATCATGCAGAATGTTTCCAGATTCACCAGCCACCTTATCAGTGATGACACTGCCGCCGAGCTTGAGCATCGTCAATTTGTTCGAAAAATCTTTCATCACTCCTCCTCTCGACGAAGCCCTTCACAGTCAAGTGATGTAATAATGGCTCGACCATCAAACACTTCAATTGCTCCAGCAATTCGACCTTTTAGATTCTTTTGAACAAGCGCAACCATACATCCACCACCCCCGGCTCCTGTAATTTTTGCCCCATATGCACCAGTTTGGCGACATGCAAGCACGAGGCGTGACAATGAAGGGTGCCCAACCCCAAGTGCTTCAAGCAATGCGTGGTTAATATCCATCAGTTCTCCAAGGCGGGCAGGATCATGCATGTGCTGCAGAGCCTGATAGCTGACACTTTCAATGGAGTCAAGAATTGGCTCGCAGATGGAAGGTTCCCTCTCCTTAAACTGTGCAACCCGCTCGACCATTCGCGAGGTACTGTGCGATACCTGTGAATTTCCAATTACAAATTGGTGATTCTGTGGTGCAAGTCTTTTTCTCTCCCCATGTAAGATCAGAAACATGCCACCATAGGTTGAAACTGACGTATCTGTTAGGCTTGCCCTTCCTTTTTGCACTTTCTTCTCGATCCTAAAAGCGATCTCTGCAATTTGGTGGATTGTTTTTCCACAATGAAACTCCTCATTAATTGC
>WRER01000137.1 GCA_009779205.1 Methanobacteriota archaeon
CTCCATCGAGCAGTATTCTCTTCAAAATAGGTTCCATTGGTTGTACCATGTCAGAGAGGGGAGAAACAAAATCTCCGTCATAAACACACCCTTCTGAGAACCATGCTGCCAGCGGAAATTACGCGTAATGGAAGATATGCAGTTTACACACCTTTTGAGAGCAATGTAGGTTACATTCTGCAAATTTATCGTGGATAGCAACAGGAATTGGAGTGGAACCTATCATGCCTGAACCACCCTGAATATGTTTGCAAGCACGTTTTCCAGGGGCAGAGATAAGGGTTCGTCGTAAATTAAATATCTATTTTGAATAAACATATTATGTACTCAACCCATGGAAAATATAGCTGGATTACAACAAAAAATAGAGATAATAATGAAACTGCTTGATGAAAAAGAACGCAGATTGTTACTTGGAGTAGAAGCGAAATCTCTCGGACATGGTGGCATCAAGTTAGTCAGCGAAATATCCGGTGTATCGCAGAAAACGATCTCTAGAGGGATAAAAGAACTCAAAAATCCTAATGAAACAACCTTTGACAGCACAAGGCAACGGAAAACGGGTGGCGGGCGTAAACGAATCGAGCAGACGCAAACTGGTATAAAAGAATCCATTGAAGAGATGTTTGAAGCATATACCAAAGGAGATCCAGAAAATCCAATATTGTGGACAAGCAAGAGTCTGCGTCATCTCGAAACAGCGCTGAGAGAGAAGGGTTTTGTGGTGGATCACTCAACAGTTTCACGATTACTGAAAGAAATGGGCTATAGATTGCAAGGGAATAGAAAAGATCTGGCGATTAATGAATCTCATCTTGACCGTGATGCTCAATTTAACAATATAAATGAGACTGTGAAAATCTTCATTCGACAAGGTTCCCCCGTGCTTTCTGTTGACGCAAAAAAGAAGGAAAACATCGTGAATCTCAAAAACAGCGGCCAGGAACACCATAAAAAAGGTAATGCTCCAAAAGTGTTGGATCACGATTTTCCGATAAAGGAACTTGGAAAAGCCACCCCATATGGCATTTATGATATTTTCAGGAACCATGGTTTTGTAAGTGTCGGAGTAAGTTCAGATACGGCGGAATTTGCGGTAGAGTCGCTACGAAAATGGCAAGAAATTGTTGGGGCAAAGGAATATTCAGAATCAAAAGAACTGTTGATTGTTGCTGACAGCGGCGGTAGCAATGGGTATCGCACCAGGCTGTGGAAAGCAGAGTTGCAACGTTTATCAAACGAATTAGAAAAGAAAGTTACCGTTCTCCACCTTCCCCCTGGCACAAGTAAATGGAACAAAATTGAGCATAGGTTGTTTTCATTTATAAGCAAGAACTGGCGCGGAAAACCTTTAATTAGGGTGGCTGTCATAGTTGAGTTGATTGGCTTAACAAAACCTGAAAAAGGCTTAAAGGTTGATTGTGTAATTGATACCAGCACCTATCCGCGAGGCATAAAGGTAAGCGATGAAGAATTCGATTTGATAAATATAAAACGACATGAATTTCATGGGGAGTGGAATTATACCATTTCACCACAATCACAATCCGTAAGAAAAATGCTAAAATTTTAACATTTATTTATCGACAGACCCTGCGGCTATTGAAACCAGCTAAACCAAGTCGTTCATGAGCAAAATGATGTACCGTAACTGCACATGGCATTCTGAAGTGCCCTGAAGCGAGCTCTTTCATGCCAAGTGCTATGCACTCATCAAGAGCCAGGGTTGAAACGAACCTGCGGGAGTTAACTTTTTTTTAAAATCTTGTAGAATCAAGAGTTTGAAAAGCAACAGGGGAGAATAATTCCATTTTTTGATCGTATGGGATGAAAACAAATCATCAAGAGTTGACGCAATGGGGAATGTGTCGATCCATGAGAGATGTTTGGCAAGAGCCTCACAAACAATGATTTCACAGTCATCTGTAAAACAACCAGTTACATCAAAATCGTTCGACATAAGGTACATAGTATAAACTGAAAATCATTCAGACTATATTCGATAATTGTCGATGAAAAAGGAGAGGCAAGCCCGTTAGGAGGGAATGGGAAAAATGAGATAGGTTTATATGTAAATCTCTTTACTGGACAACCTCAAATACCATTCATCAAAATAAATCCAAAGATAAAGCCAATAATCGCTCCACCATTGAGAGGGGGGAGTCCTGCATGAGCAGATCCTTTTTTCACAAAGGACATAAGTACACACAGGCCAATCAAAGAACCAATGACTGTTGTCAGACTGCACAGACTAAATATGCCTATGCCACCGCCAGGTACAAACACCGCAGCAGACACAACAAGTATAGTTGGCATGATAAGATCTCCAAGGCCCATAAGGTAAGCAGGGCGCTCGTGTGTTTGAGGTAGATCATGTGAGGCTTCTTCTGTGGCAAGCGATGGAGATCGAATCTGAGCGCTCGGATCTCTTGGTTTGATCGATCCAAACGCTTCCTTTTTAAATGAATACCCTCTCCTTTTTGGAACAATGACCATAATCGGAACTTTTTGCTGCATAACTCCATCTGCAAGCGTCAGCATGTGTTTTGTTCTGTACACTGAAATGGCATCATAGACAGCAAGGATAATGAGAAGTACAATAACCGGAACAGGTTGCAATGAGATGCCAAATATCGATGCAATCCCTCCTGCAAGCAATACACCAAGCACATCAATAACATACCATTCAGGAAAACGAGAGAGCAGTATAATTGCACATCCTGCTAACACTGTTCCAATAATGCTCGCAAGAGAGAGATCATGAGAGAACATCAGGAGAAGTCCTGAAAAGACATAGATATATGACAAAAATAAACTGGCTAATATAATGAGACGAATGATGGACTGCAATTTATAGCGAATCAGAAGAAGAAGAAATCCGGTAAAGAAGAGCAACACTACAATAAAGAAAAGAGGGTTTGCAAGAGAGGAAGGATCTTCAAATACCACAATGCCTGCATCTGTCATAGGTGTTGCAAGAATGACAGCAAGCACCGCAGTTGCAAGCAGTAAAACTGGCATGGTAAGAACGGGTATCCATGAAGATAAAGAGTGGCGCATGGTACCTATTCACCTTTTGTCTCATATGATTTTTTCGTGTTTGTCATTAGCATTTATACCGGTGTTGGATGTAACGATGTACTGGTGCAAAAATTGTATAAAGAAAACATTTATATTTACATTTGAGAGAATCTAAAGAGATGAAGACCCCCTCCCTTCTTCCAGAATATTCAACAGGTATTGTTGCGGTATGTGCGGCAGGAATTCTGGCATCCAAGCTCAATATCGACATCCTTGCACAAATAACTTTCCCCATCCTGATCGCGGCAATATCTCTGCTTCTGATCAGAACGAATATGCGTATTCAGGCCATGCATGAACAGCTTATAATCAAAGAACGTATGATGAAGTTTGCATTCGATGATTTCGCAAAAAAAATGTCAAAGCGTCAGGAAGAATCATTACGCCAGCTTTCTGATACTTTTGAAGAACGAAGCAAAAGAATGTACAGATGAAGCAAGCTGTAACATAGATAAACGTTATCGCACAAATATGTAAGAAACGAAATTTCATGACACAAAAAAAATCTCAGAGTGAGGAAACTGATACCACGCCAACTACTTCACCCACGGAATCTACACAAAATTTAGAATCTGCAGAGCCCACACAAACCATTGAAGAAGAATCAACAGAATCACTCAGTGCAAAAGAAAGAAAAGCCGCACGAGCAGCAGCAAAGAAAAAAGCTGAGTACTTCCTCATTCTGAAGCGAACCCTTATTGCCATTATTGCAGGTATCATTGCAGGAGCGTTTTGCTTTTATTTTGAAAAAGAACTCATCGGCACTCAGGGTTCATCTGATTTCGCGCTGCTTTCTATTTTAATTATGATCGCTTTTGTTCTCATACAGAAGCATATTTTTATGGCTCTTCGTATTGATTACACAACACTTCAAACGAAGGACTGGTTCTTTCAGGGATTCATGACATTTGGTTTCTGGTTCATGACCTGGACAATACTCCTGTCAGGTAC
>WRER01000138.1 GCA_009779205.1 Methanobacteriota archaeon
ATAGAGTCGTAACCGACTGCTTTGTGTGGATCTTGGTTGTTTGGAAACACAAATTTCTCAGGAGCCCAGCCAGAAGGATATTCATCTTTCCATCTCCTCAAAAGAATATGGCTCGTCATCAACGGCACTTTTCTGAGTTTATCCGTCTTACTTTGAATTTTGATAAAGGCATGAGTATCCGTAAATGTAATTTGGCTCCATTTCAACGTGCGAACTTCCGTTACACGTCCTCCGGACTCATAGAGAACCTCATAAAAAACCCTATCTCTGTTGGATCTACAATTGTTGAAAAATCGTTGTAATTCATCAGATGTGAGAATATCATCCTCATTCTTCATCACTTGCGGAACCGTTACCTTAATCTCTTTCAATTCATCCATATCGACGGCGGTATTATACTTCTTTTTTACGAGAAACGTCATAACTTGACGAAATGCAACTAAGACCATTTTTTTAACTCCGATCTTGTGTGTTGATGAATTGTAATATGCAGACCACGCACTGATACAATCTTGTGTATCACATGTTGCAAGGTGTGGCAAGCCACACTCTTTTTGATATATAATACTTCTTGTAATTGTCTCCAATCGTTTTACAGAGACACTTTTCTTAGCAACCAAATCATCAAACAGCATATAAAGGAATTTAGCCTCATTTGGATGTAATATGCCTTTTTCTATCGTGCGTTCAATTTTATCTGTTGTTGCTCTCCCATATTTTTTAATATTAGTATCATTCATTTTGATTTTCCTAAGATGCCAAATTTGTAATTAATCATATAATTTCAGATTTAGGCAATCTTATACTCACATTATATATTTAAGAATATTAGTAATTATATCCCACTTCCTGTTAGGAACCAAGTATCAGATAGTTGAAGGTGCGATCCTTGAAGAGATTGACTATGTCAGGGAATGTATGAAAACTGCAATAGATGATATCATAGCAGAGAGAATTCCTTGTTCCTGACCTGAAAATTTTAAAAAAGACGTTAAACATCATCATCGGAAAATGTGAAACGAAGTTTCTATATGATCAGAGTGCCAAGGATATGGGAAGAATATTGGTATTTATGTCCTGGTTCCTAACAGGAGGTTCTGAAATCTTTGAGCTTCCTGTAATGCCAAAATCATAGAGGGAGAACTTCTTCTTTCAGCATGTGATTGTTGATATGGTTACTCAGGCTTGATATATTGAAAAATCCGTCCTTTTTCGCTATATCTGTTTTGCTCATACTTGCAAGCCACATGAATTTTAAAAAAAATATATAACTCACAGGCAAGCCAAAAAAAAGATCCTACGATCGAGGATTCCTTTGCAGTTGAGTTCTGGCATCAATAACAAGCCGAGTAAATAACAAATGTCATAAACACATGAGAATACCTCATCCAATTATCAACCTGTGGAGACCACCAACTTGAATTGTCAAGTCAATTACGGTCTACCAATTGGCATGGATATCCATTCTTTTCGATCAAGGATTTCTTTACAGTTGAAATTTGACAAGCAAACCAAGTCACAAATATATGTAACTGATTACAAATACATGAGAAGCGATCATTCAACATGTGGATAGACAACATATCTCACATGCGCTCACACAATAACATGCCTTCAAAAGGGCTGGAAAAAGGGTATTTCACATCAGATCAACAACTATGTAATTGATAATGGATAAATATGAACATGGATGAAATTTCATGTAAAACTTCGAAAACATTCTCGCATGATGTTGAGCTTCACGGGCACATTATTGATTCTGGCATCATGGAGCAGGTCCTTGACACCATTTTTGATATGGGTGGAGATTTTGAGATTCTTACATTTAATATTGGAAAACTCAAAGAAGACCCGAGCTATGCCAAAATAAAAGTGCTCACAGATGATGCAGAGAAATTGGAACGCATAACAAGTCAGCTTCACCGACACGGAGCCCGCCTTGTAGATATTGCTGATGTGAACCTAAAGCCTGTTATTGCAGATAAAGTCGTTCCTCACGGCTTTTACTCGACTACAAACTTTTCAACAGAAATCCGGGTAGGTGGTGAGTGGCATGAAGTTCCTGATATCGAAATGGATTGTTTGGTTGTTGTCGTTCCTGAGACAAAATCAATTCGATGTCTCCCGATCTCTCACCTGAAAGCAGGTGATCTTGTCGTCATCGGCGAACAGGGTGTTCAGGTCAAGCCACCAGAACGTGCTCGTGAAAGTGGAATCTTTGAGTTCATGGGAGGTCAGGTCTCCTCTGAACGTCCAACACGCACCACTATCAAAAAGATTGCAGAAGAGATATGTGAAGTACATGCACGAGGTGGAAAGGTTGCATTAGTCGGAGGCCCTGCAATCATTCACACCGGTGCTGCTGAGGTACTTGCAGGACTGATACGTGAAGGTCATATCGATGTACTCTTCGCAGGAAATGCCCTTGCAACACATGATATCGAGTGCAGCCTCTTTGGAACCTCATTAGGAATGGATCTTAAAACCGGTCAGCTCATCAGTGCAGGTCATAAACACCATCTCTATGCTATCAGCGAGATCATACGTGCAGGATCAATACGAGAAGCAGTTGAGAAAGGAATTCTTACATCTGGAATCATGTATGAATGTGTGAAACATGATGTACCATATGTCCTTGCAGGATCTATTCGTGACGATGGTCCTCTGCCAGATGTCATTACTGACTCTGTTGCTGCACAGGACGCCATGAGAGCATATGTTCCAGGAATTGATATGGTGCTCATGGTTGCAACGATGCTTCACTCTGTAGCAGTTGGAAACTGTCTGCCTGCAAGAGTTCGGACAATCTGCGTTGATATCAACCCTTCAACAGTTACGAAACTAATGGACAGGGGCACCATGCAGGCAACAGGTGTTGTCAGTGATGCCGGCACGTTCATCCCAATGTTAGCTGAGGAGCTCACGAGCCTTTGCAGCAACAAGAGATGAAAATGCATCATCTTCCATTCTTGTCACAGGAATAAGCATGTGGCTCGTGATTTCATAGAGATATGCAGTCACAGACTCTTTTACAAGTCTCTCTGCTGCACGGCAGTATGCTTCAAGAACCGGCTGAAATTCTTTTTGGTCTGCTGTTCCCGTCTTATAATCAATAATAACCCATCCATTATCTGTTTTGCATAATCTGTCAATCTTTCCTTGCAGCTTCACATCGATATCAGGTAAGAAGAGAGAGCAGGACAGCTCTGTATATTCTTCATGCAGATTGTCCAGTATCGGCAGCGTTTTGAACTTCTCATAATATCCTTGGCAAACATTGAGGGTTTTTTCATCATATATGTTGTATTTTTTCAAAGTGACATCAGCAGAAATACCTGAAAAGATCTCGTGCATGAGTATTCCAATCTGCTCTGGCTGCAGGTGATCAGCCCCCGGAAGCAATAACCCTTTTTGCTCCGATGCATGCTGGATTTCTCCTTTTAGACTACTCATCTGAAGCTGAGCTGTGCCTCTCTTTTGCTGTGCCGCTCTCGTTGGTATTCTATGTCTGTAGATCTCTTCACCATGAATGAATCTCTGCTCTTGCTGCTCTTCTTCTGTGTACTCGCTCTCATCTTCATTATCGGTCACCACGGGAACTGCGATCTGACCGAATATAACTTCTGAGGGTGGCTGCTGTGGATCGATGTTGAAAATAGAGCATAACCAATCCATTTTTGATTTTCCTTCTGAAATTGAAGATATTTTCTTTTTTGGGCGAGTACCGCTTAGGATGAGATGATCACGGGCACGAGTCATGCCAACATATAATAGTCGCTTCCTCTCAGCGAGTTCTTTTTCTTCGTGTACCAGACGAAGAGATGTAAAGACAGGAGTTGGTTTCATCTCATAATCAGCATCAGGGTCAGGAACTGTAATACCAAACTCTTCTGGCTTTGTTCCAATACAGATCGGGAGATTATCTCCTGTCTTTGCATCAGATAAGCCTGCAAGTAGTACGACCGGAAATTCAAGTCCTTTTGCTGCATGAA
>WRER01000139.1 GCA_009779205.1 Methanobacteriota archaeon
CTGAATTGGACGGGCGAAAGAATTGGCAATGAAGATCGTTACAAACGCACCGACAACAATGACAATAAGCAAGCAAACAACCATCGTCATGATAAGAGTCATGATCGGACCTGTCACTTCTTCCACTCGTTCTGTCGTGATAACGAACCAGTCTGTTCCAGGAATCGGAATTTTCACGATGTAAGCCTTATTTCCGGCGAGATCCAGGGCCTGCACTATAGTAGCTCCAGGAGGAAAGATACTCAAATCAAATTTCTTCGCAAGGAAAAAAGAATAGTCTTTTTTCACACCAGATAATATCGTACCATCCGAACTGACAAGGAAACTCCTAGCATCCTCACTGAGATTATGCGTTGCGAACACCAGGTCTTCAATGCTAGGAAGGTTGAGAGCTACGTAAACGAGACCTAGCTGTTTTCCATTGTCATCATACACAGGCCGGGCATATGGAATCCTGGGTGTTCCATCTACACTAAAATATGGCTCACCAACATAGGTTCCTCTTTGTTGATGAGCGACGACGTCCCTACTTGAATCGTCCCTGCCAAGGTAGCCTACTTCACTCGAAATAACGAGAATTCCTTGATTATCCACAACATTGTAGCGGTCGAATGTCTCAGTTACGCTAAGTGTAGCCTTAAGCTGAGCTGATGCATCGACCCGCTCCTCTTCTGTGAGAGTACCTTCGTTCCAGGATGACAGCCACAATGCTATTTTAGGATCAGCGGCAAAGATTGAAACTGTGTCTTTTCCACTCTGAGCCATTATTTCTAATTTCTGACTGGTACCGTCCCCAATGGCATCAAGCGTCTCAATCATAGACTCTTCCAGTGCACTTGATGCCATAAGAGCTGCAATGCCAACCAAAGTCGTACCAGCGACGATGAGCATCACGACGATGATGACCGTCAGTTTTGTTTTGATGCTTTTGAATTCAAATAAGCTTTTTTCGATGTTACAGTCCCTTCCATAGTTATCGATCATTCCTTAATGATTACTTTTGTATAATATGTGCAAAATAGTAATTAAAGGTATCTTTGATACTGTTGCGTGAAAAACACGGAATAAATGTACAGGACAGACAGGCTTTAAACTCGTATAGGACTTACGCAAAGCTGCATGTTTGTAAGCCATAATACCTTATTAAGTCACTTCAATTAATTATTTTAAGTTAGCAAAATGTAAATCATGTTGATTTTTACGTAACTCCTATCGTACATTGATACCACGTCACCTGAGTCATACACGTTTAATAGCGTTCATCTTCTAAAATGTACCACCATTCATGGCAGAAAAAAACGGAATAACGTTTGAAGAGCAGCGTCTGGCAAAGGCTCTGAATTTACAAACTGAAGGAATAGTACTGTACCCTTCTGCATACCAAAGAACTCATACCATGCAGGAAGTTCTCACAGAATATGCAGATGCAATTCATGATCCAAGCTCTTCAAAAGTAGCAGTCGCAGGACGTATATACGCAGTTCGCGATCACGGAAATACTCTTTTTATAGATCTACGTGATGAAAGTGGGCACATGCAGATCTTCATCCGAAAAAATAGCCTCCCTGAAGGATTATTTGCAATAATCAAAAAAAATCTTGAGCGTGGAGATATTATTGGTGTAAAGGGACCTGTTTTTCGTACAAAAGTTGGCGAGATCTCAATATGGGCAGAAGAAATTACCGTGCTCACCAAATCCCTCTTCACCCTCCCTGAAAAGTTCCATGGTCTTATAAATCCGGAAAAACGGTACCGTCAGCGATATATTGATCTCATCGTAAACGAAGACGTCAGACAGACATTTACTGTTCGAAGTCGTCTCATCTCAAACATCCGGCGAATTATGACAGAAAAGGGGTTCTTGGAATTTGAAACTCCAATCCTGCAACCAATATATGGAGGAGCAAATGCACGGCCATTTACGACGCATCATAATTTCCTGGATCAGACATTATTCCTCCGAATTGCACCGGAACTGTACCTCAAACGCCTCATTGTTGGAGGATTTGAGAAAATCTTTGAGATCGCAAAAAATTTCAGAAACGAAGATATCGATACCAGCCATAATCCAGAATTCACTACTATTGAACTCTATTGGGCATATGTCGATTATCATGCCATGATGCAGATAACTGAAGAGATAATAACTGAGACTATCAAATCAACCTGTGATACTGCTACGCTCCCATATAAAGATGAAATTATCTCTTTTGAGAGACCTTGGCGTACAATGAGCATGGAAGAAGCGGTGCGCGACATTGGAGGTGTTGATATCTTCTCCCTGTCAATGGAAGAACTCACCGTGGAAGGCAAAAAAATTGGAATTGAGTCGCAAAAACTTGCAGAAGCGACAAATCAGCGAAAGATGATGCTTCTGTACTTCGATGCCCTTGTTGAAGAAAAATTGATCCAGCCAACCTTTATCTATGGGTATCCTGTAGAGAACTCACCTCTCGCAAAACGAGATCCTACGCGAGAAGGATTTGTAGAGCGTTTTGAACTTTTCATTGCAGGGATGGAACTTGCAAATGGGTTTTCAGAGCTGAATGATCCTGTGGATCAGTTGCAGCGATTTGAAAAACAGGAAGAGCTTCGTCGGCTTGGAAACGAAGAAGCAACAATGAATGACTATGATTTTGTCACTGCTCTTGGATACGGACTCCCACCAACGGGAGGAGTCGGCATTGGCATTGACAGGCTTGTTATGCTTGCAACAGGGCACAGCTCAATTAAGGAGATTCTTCTCTTCCCATCCATGAAGACTGAGTCCAGTCACACAGAAGAAGATGATGCCGC
The DNA here is from genome assembly GCA_009779205.1 of Methanobacteriota archaeon. Lineage (GTDB taxonomy): Archaea > Halobacteriota > Methanomicrobia > Methanomicrobiales > Methanospirillaceae > Methanofilum. The sequence continues at coordinate 2,797 of WRER01000139.1, forward strand.
CTGATTGGATAGCAGAGATCTCCATGGCACGGCAGACAGTGACATAATACACAATGCCAGACTGTTGCTCACTCTCGTAAACAGCCATAATATACTTTTTTTACTCATATCAGGGCAAAAACACGAAAAGAGGATCGAGTCATATACCCTTGACAGGTACCGAAAACGAAGCAAGCATTTTGCGTGTACACAACGACCCCTTGTAATTGCACCATCACCTTGCTACTAATATGGGAAATATAACAGTTTTTTCGAATTATTCTGAGTCATGTACGGTATGTTCAGGTAATCTCATCACACGGCCTTTAATTACCAGTACAGATAGAGATGTACATGTATGACGTTTACATATGATATCAGTAAGTACTCACCGGCACAGCTCTGTGCCATTCCCATGGTGATTCTTGTACTTGCACTGATATTGCTCGGCTTTACCTACATGCAAACTGGCCTTCCGGTAACACCTGGAATGGATTTTCAAGGAGGGATCAGTGCTACCATCCTGACTGATGATACTGCTGATGAAATCACGGCAATATTTGCACGATTTCCTTTAATAAGCATAAATGAAGGAATTGGTGGAGGAACATATCTAAAATTTGAGTCGATGGATGACAGTGAGTTTCGTGAATGGACGATTCTCATCGAGCAGGTCTACCCTGATGCCAGAGTCGAACAAATCGGAGAGTCTTTTGGAAGCACACTGCAATCCCAAGCACTTATGGCATTGTTTTTTTCCTTTATCGGCATGAGTATTGTAGTCACGCTTTTGTTTAGAAATATTATACCTGCGCTTGCTGTTATCATAGGCTCTTTTGCAGATATCGCCATGACTGCAGCTGTCATGAACATAGTTGGCATTCAGCTCAGTCTTGGAACAACGGCAGCACTGCTAATGCTTATCGCATTCTCAGTGGATAGCGATATATTGCTCACAACTCGGATACTTCGGCGTCAAGGTAAGTTTAATGAAAAGATTCAAGGTGCATTTGACACAGGGTTTGTTATGGCAACTACAACACTTGGTGCTATTTTTGCCATGTGGATTGTCTCAACATGGGCACATATCACGATTATCAGTGAAATGTCCGCTGTTTTATTGATTGGACTTCTCTTTGATCTCATGAATACCTGGCTCACGAATGCAGGGATCCTGAAATGGTACTCAGAAGGAGGAGCATTGCCA
>WRER01000140.1 GCA_009779205.1 Methanobacteriota archaeon
CACTCCAAAACCGACAGAACCAGTAGCTTCCCCGCTGTCATGGTCTATGCTTGGACTTAGTACCGGTTTATCACTGGCATGGTTTTTACGCCGTACCTTGTAACCATGTAAACCAAATACTTTTATTTTTCTCTCTTTATTCGCTAAAATACACAGCCCTCCTGTGCTCACAGATGCATTTGCATGTGGCATAGCGATGGCGCTCTTTCTATCTGTGCTGATCTAGCATAGGAGGTACGCACCCTATTTTAATATCCGAAAAGATAGAATATAATGAATTAATATTATATAATTTCAAGAACTCATATTGTCAAAATGAGTGAAGAGTGGCGCATTGCTGAAACAACAAAGAAGACCAGAGAGCTTGTCGCGAGCTTTGGGTTTAATAGAAGTGAATCAGACCTGATCCCTAAAATATTGGACATTAGTGTTCAATACCGAAAGATCATGCCAACGAAATGGAACTCACAATATTACAGCACCGTTCGGTATGTCGTGAGTTTTTTTCTTCTTATCTTATAATCTGGCATATAAGAAGATACAACCATCCAGAATTTTTTGCTATGGTCAGATACGTAAAAATGACTTAGTTCATGCACCACAAGATATTCAATGCAATCGGGAGGAGTTTTCAGGATGAGAATATTGAATCGGATCTGATTTCGTGATGGATAACATACTGCCCAGCGAGACTTTACACAATTATATGTCAGATCTGGAACTGAAAGGTTCATGATAGCAGCGTACTTTTCAACAAGTGGAGGCAGTACTTCTTCTGCTTTATTACGGTACCAGGTGGAAAGGGCTATACGCAGCTCTTTTGAATCAGCATTGCTTGTTCTTATCACAAAAAAATGGTTCTGTTCTAAGGCTACCCATGCCTGGTGAGATGTGATATGGGATTGAATATGAAATGGATATCTCGTTCCAAGATAGAGAATATAATCTCTGCCGGGAAATGCTTCACTCAGTGGTTCAGCAGAATTCTCCACTCGTTTCTGATATTTTTCATCTACGCGACGTATCCAGTCCTGGTTAGATACGATATACCTCTCATAGGTTAGCAAATCTGATGAGGTATATAATAAGGGAGTTCTCACTTCTAGCTTTTTTCCAGGTTTTAATACGAGAGCAAATCTCTTTCTGCGAGCATGTGGCACGATCACATATGTCAGATCTGTTGAAAGAAGAGGGAGAGATGTTTTGGGGATTTTACGTGCCATTCGTCCTTTTTTTTCAGGATCAGGTACTGAGACTGAATGAAAAGGAGAAACAAATCCCCTGGAAGACATGATACTATAGGTCAGCGCTCTTTGCGAGAAATTCCATCATTTGCACGAGTTCAGCACGATAGGGGTCTGAACGGTAGTCAGCAGATCTGGCAAGTTCAAGAGCTCCACGTATGCTTGCTCCTGGTGCGAATGTGGCTTGTCGCAGGCTGAGTGCGAGCTCGGCTACAGCACTAGCCCAAAGCATATTATCTGAGGGTGTCGCGCTTAATTCTGCAAGAGTAACAGGGTGGTCTATACGGGCACTCTCATCCCCATCAGGGAGTTTATAGCGTACTGCAATGTTCAATAACTCGTCAGATGGTGTGGTGATTCGCTCCTGATACTTCAAGTCTATCCCCGCTATTTCCTCATCAGAGCCTGCGGGTATGATCTCGTAGAGTGCAGTCACGCTGTGTCCACTTCCTATCGCTCCCGCATGGACGCTGTCGTCATTGAAGTCCTGGGCATTAAGCATCCGGTTCTCATATCCAAGCAGACGGTACGCTTTGACAGCATCGGGGTTGAACTCGACCTGTAATTTTACATCTTTGGCAATGGTGTTCAATGTCGCACCCATTTCCTCAATAAGAACACGTTGAGCCTCAAGCAGAGAATCTATATAATAGGCATTGCCGTGACCGTCTTTGGCAAGGGTCTCCATTTTGTTGTCTTTGTAATTGCCCATTCCATAGCCAAGTATCGAGAGGAAAACACCTGTATCGCGCTTTTCTCCAATCAAACGGCTGAGTTCGCCTTCACTCGTAACACCGACATTGAAATCTCCGTCCGTGGCAAGTATGACGCGGTTGATGCCACCTCGAATAAAATTGCGTTCAGCGCAATTGTATGCAGCTAGTATACCGCCTGAGCCATACGTGACACCGCCCGCTTCAAGCGATTCTATGACTGACATTATCAGGGCTTTATTTTCGCCGGATACTCCATCAAGCAGAGTTTCATCCGTACCAGCATAGGTAACTATAGACACGCGGTCAGTGTCACGCAGGGTTTGAGTCAGCAGCATGAATGACTGGCGCACTAGTCCAAGCTTGTCAGCCGATTGCATTGAACCTGATACATCAATGAGAAAAACAAGGTTTGCAGGAGGAGCGTTTGACATATCAACTTCTTCTGCCTGAACTCCAATGTGCAGAAGAAGATGGTCTTTAGCCCAAGGGGCGTATCCAAGTTCTGCACTGATTGCGAGGGGAGCTCCGCCTGTTGGCTCAGGGTAATCGTACTTGAAATAATTGATGAACTCTTCAATTCGCACCATATCAGGAGATACCGGCTCGCCCTTGCTCAATTTTGCCCGTACCAAACTGTATGAAGCGGTGTCAACACTGCTTGCAAACGTGGAAAGAGGCTCGACAAGTGGAGAGACAAACCCGCGTTCGGTTATTTTATTATATTCCTCTGTATTGAAGAAGTCAAAGTTGTTGAAACCGCTAAAATCAGCGCTGTTTTGACCAAGTGCAAGTCCACTTTCATATCCCACATAAGACGGGGCAAATGCTGCCCCGTCACCTGGGTATGCCGCTGGACTAACTGCCAGCTCATATTCACCAAACACGTACTCTGATCGATCATTATTCAGCGATTTGGTGACGATATTGGCAGGGGAATGCGGATATGTACTAACTAGGAAAATAGCTATAATCAGCACTACTATTAGCGCAATAACTATCAACTTCCATGTCAGTCGCTTACTCTGTTGGTTTTTTGTGTCATCATCTGGATTCATATGAGAGTACCTCTAAAACCTCATTTTGAGTTATGTAACATTGCACTCCTGAAAGTCATATGTTTTGTGGAAAAAAGAATCCCGTTCACCAACAGTTTACATACGATCTTGGACGCAGAAAAATGGTATGTTAAAGGGGCTGTTAAAAGGGCTCACCACCAGCACCTATTGACATTGGTTTTACTGAACTCAAAAGAGGAAGAAGATTCCAATAAGGATCAGCACAACTCCTCCCCATATGTTTGCATGTTTTCCAAAGATCTTACTTATTTTTCCACCCAACCAGAACGCTGCCGCGGTTGCTATAAGTATGGTAGGTATTGTAATGAGCACAAGAGGAAGAACATTATTGTGTACTACACCGTACGAGACTCCAACTGCAAGTGCATCGATGCTTGATGCAAATGCGAGTATAATCTGCCCCGACCACATATGCAATGAAAGGAACGTTTGCTCTTCGTTCCCGGAAAGCGCTTCCCGTACCATATTTGCACCTATGAGCATGAGCAAGAAGGCAGCGACATACTTTGTTTTCTCTCCAATGTACTCAGATATGAAAAATCCAAATGACCAGCCGCAAATAAGCATCAATGCATGAAATAATGCAACAAGGAAAGCTATGCGCGTGATGATCATTGACCGATCTTTCTGAATGGCAGCACCTGAAGAAAGGCCGATAGCACAGATATCCATTGCGAGTCCGAGCGCAATAATAAGTGGGAGCAGAACTTCCATGAACAAGTTATACGTGCGTTTTTTCTGTTGATGAAGGTGCTGATATTGTGTATGAATAATCCCTGAAACCAGTTGCAACCCGTTGCAAAACCTGTTTTTTTGAAATCAACGGGTTTATACAGTATGGTTAAATGCTGTTTCAAACAACGATTAAGTATGACAGGGTGTGTCCGTCACACCCTGGATGGTTTCATACGTGTCCTCCAAAGAAACCTAAATCA
>WRER01000141.1 GCA_009779205.1 Methanobacteriota archaeon
CCGAAGCGTTCGGAGGTAGTGGTGAGAAAAGATGCATTAGTATATTGATGTGTTTTATCGAATCCAAATGAGATTGATCTCTTCACTGCCTGCCATCTGCCTGCCCAATGAGCTCACGATACAAAGTACCTCTTCCGAAACTATTTTTGACAGAATACTTCCATTTTTGAAGGAAAAATGACGAAAAACAGCGCCATGTGCGATTTCATATACTCCTATGTTCACTTTCACACCATTCAACTTGAACTTAAATAGAAGGTGACAAGAATCTATGTACTAACACTAGACAGGTAGGGAGAAGATGGAAATAGAGGAGATTGCAGATCGGATCATCACGACATTTGCAGAAAAAGGCCACACATTAAACAAAGAAGAGGTAATTGCAAGATTATCTCGATTTATAAACGAATTTGGCATTCCCCCAAATGAAGCAGAACGCTCAGCAATGAATGATTTTGCAAAAAAATTTGATCTGGATCCTGAGTTCGTATCAGTGGCTGCTGCACCGAGTGAACAGGCAGAACAGGAAGTCACTCCACTTGCAGGTGGCGTCGCAAATGATATCATCCATGTCGAAGGAACTGTCATACGTCTATTTGAACCACGTTCCCCATCTATTGCGCAAAGTGGAGTGCTGAAAGATGCATCGGCAGAGATGACATTTACCATCTGGGCAAATGCAGGAATGCCAAAAGTAGAATCCGGAGTATCATACAGATTTACAGATGTTGAGATAAGTGAGTATAATGAAAAACTCAGTCTCAAAGTAGGTGCACGATCAACAATAACATCAATCGCGCCTGTGATACCTGTTTCTGATTCCACAAATAATGGATCGAAAGGTGATATCTCACGCCTAGCTGATTGCGCTGCAGAGGAATGGGTCTCTCTTGAAGGGATCGTTGTAAAGTTATTTGAACCGCGATCTGCTTCAATCGCCCAGAGTGGCATCTTTGCAGATCAATCCGGAGAGATGGGATTCACGATCTGGGCACGTGCCAACGCCCCAAAAGTAGACGAAGGCTCATTTTATCGCTTTTCAGATGTCGTTATTGATGAATATAACAACCGTTTGAGCTTTAAAGTTCACTCAGGATCATCAATCACTCCTCTTGAAGGGAGCAATACCCCAGAGCTCCCCCGCTCTCGAATCGGTGATTGTACACAGGGCCTCGTATCAATTGAAGGAAAAATCATATCTGTCACAACTCCACCAAGTGAAGCTCTTGCTCAGACCGGTACCATCGCTGATGAAAGTGGTGGGATCCGATTCTCTCTTTTCAAGGGAGACGGTGTTATGCCGTTTGAGGATAATGCTTGGTACAAGATTGAATATGCATCTGTTAATGAGTATAAAGGCAGCCTCAGTCTACGCCTTACACCTTATACCAGGATAACAAAAATTGAAGAAGATCGAGCATTAGTGCCGACACTAACACCCATTAACGAGCTTCGTCAGGGTGTTTTCTCAATTCGGGGAAAAGTCATCCAGGAATGGGAATCAAATCATGAACGTCTGCTTCAGTCAGGTCTGCTTGGTGATGAGACCGGAACTGTCAGATTCACGATCTGGAATGATGACAATATGGGTCGGCTGGAACAGGATATGGTATACAAAATATTTTATACGAATGTAAGCATATTCAACGACCAGTTCTCAATAACTCTCAATGGCTCTACATACCTTCCTGAAGAAGGGGCAACGATCTCAGTTCCATCACAAAATACTGGGATTCAAGGCATGTTTGTAAATATTATTCCTGGTTCCGGATTGATCAAACGCTGTCCGGTAGAAGGATGTGGAAGACCTCTCTCAAGGCAAAATCTCTGTTCAGAGCATGACATCCAATCAACATGGGAATATGATCTACGGGTTCGTGTATGGCTCGATAATGGAGTGCAGACATGGGAAGTTACATTGCCTGCTGATGTGGTAACAAAACTAACCGGCATATCGATGACTGCTGCACAGGAGACTGCTGAAAATAACCCTCTCGGACCAGAAGCAGTGCTATATGAAATAACAGACATGTTGCAGGGAAAGTATTTCATGTGTCTTGGCAGACTCATTGATAATCGATTGTTTGCACAAGAATGTCATGTAAGTACATATGATCCTCAAAAACAGGCAGAATTATTGAACAGGTGTGATGCTCATGAGTGAAAGTGTACATCAAGAACAACAGGCCAGAAGGTCATTTATTCGTGAACCTGCAAAACGAGTCTTTGCTGCTGAATTTCGCGAGATTATACATCAGTTCCGTGATGGAACAGATGAGTGGAGCCCTACATATTCCCTCCTTCCAACAGGAGAACGATGTAACCGAGTATGTATCGTTGGAACACTTACTGATGTGCAGAAGCCAGACGGTGAGAACCAATTTTGTCGCGCACGAGTTACAGATCCTACCGGAACATTTTTTGTAAGTGCAGGAAGTTATCAACCAGAAGCTATGCATCAGCTCGAACAGCTTACTGCTCCGCTATATGTATCGATTATTGGAAAGCCCAATATCTATAACTCACAGGATGGCAGGAATCTTGTCTCACTTCGAGCAGAGATCGTAGCAACAGTAGAGAGAGACGTGCGTGACTGCTGGCTAATTGAGACCGCAGAACGCACCCTGGAGCGACTCGATCGTCCGGAAGACGGCGACAAGATCAAAGCACTTTCACTTCATCCTCAGGAACCAGCAGTATGGAAAAAGATGGTACATGCTGCACTCAGTTCAATGCAAATATAATAGATCTCCTCGGAAACTATAAAATGAGCCGCAAATGTGAGAATGATATGATGAATAAAACGTACAATTCATTCTGCAAAGAACTGGCACGCTTTTATTTCACATGCATATCAATCGATATGATTGCTATAGGTGTGAGAAAAGGGTTTTAACCTAGATCACTCCATCTTATTCATGAATAAATGGCTCTTTTATGGAACCGTCTTCATTGCCATAGTCATTACAGGACTTGTTGTATCTGTTTCTTCCGCTCCTGCTTCTCAAAATGAAGTGCAATGTGAAGGTGGTCAAGAATTATGTAATGGCGTATGCTATAATACTCTCATTCAGAAGTGCGTAACTGATCAGATAACACATGAGCAGCTCGTCTGTAGAGCTCGTCAATCAGCAAGCTGCAATGGTGAATGCTATGACCCAACACGGTACAAATGCTTTACTGACCTCGTCACAGAAGAACCAAATATCTGTCTAACGATACAGGGAGGTAGCTGTAATGGAAAATGCTTTAACTCACTCACCCATGAATGCGTTCCTGATGATGTTCTCGAAGGAGAGCGCACCTTTTGTAAACGTGGGATGAAAGCCTATATGGGTGAATGCTATAATCCCGGATACTATGCCTGTGTCCCTGACGATATAAGTGAGACATGTACATTATGTAAAGTTGGTCAGAAGGCATGTAATGGAGAATGTTATGATACAAATCGCTATGCCTGTGCATATGACAGCATAAGTGAGACGTCAGCCCTGTGCAGAGCACGTGAAGGTAGTTGTAATGGTGTTTGTTACCCAACTGCATCGAACATTTGTGTTGTAGATAATGTAACAGAAGAACAAGTTGTATGCAAGCTGAATGAGGAGAGTTGTGCTGGAACATGTTATTCCCCTCTCAAAAATGATTGCACCTATAGTGAAGAAAGAGGACGGTACATCCTGACGCCTGCAACACCGAAGTAACGCTACCATGCAGCCACGACGAATTGTTGTTGGAGTCTCTGGTGCAAGTGGTTCTGTCTATGCAAGCAGATTCATTGAAGTGCTTACAAGGATTCAACCACCTGTAGAACTTCATCTGATCGTAACAGACACAGCTGTTGCGATCGCCGGTCATGAGAATGTGACACTTCCAGCCTCTCTCACACCTGTCTCCCACCTGCCCGGTCAGGAAGGACCGGCAGGTAATGTAACCTATCGATACGCTCCAGACAACATGTTTGCTCCGATTGC
>WRER01000142.1 GCA_009779205.1 Methanobacteriota archaeon
CAACCACAATGGGAGATCTGATGAGCATTCGGAAGGTTAAAAAATTTTAATCCACAACTTCCGTGCTCTCAGTCCGATCTGCCAACAGACGGGACAAGCCGCAGTCTCCAATTGTGCTTGAATTCAATCGTCCCTTTTCTCTTTTATGCCATATTTTGAGGCTTTGAAATCTTTGGCGATATCTCAGTCAACGCTGAAAATCGAAATCCTTACATATCTCTATTAAACACTATATTCACGCTCAATTCAAGAGCACAAGCCACCCAAAAAAAGAGGAAAACAGAGTGTCAAACTTGAAAGGAACAAAAACGGAAGCCAATCTCATGGAAGCGTTCGCTGGTGAATCGCAAGCAAGAAACAAGTACACCTATTTTGCTTCCCGAGCCAAAAAGGATGGTTATGAGCAGATTGCAGCTTTATTCTTAGAGACCGCGGAAAACGAAAAAGAACACGCAAAAATGTGGTTTAAGCTGCTCCATGAAGGAGCTGTTCCGGACACAGCTTCCAACCTTAAAGCCGCTGCCGCTGGTGAACATGAAGAATGGACGGCTATGTACGCAAGAATGGCTAAGGAAGCGAAAGAAGAAGGTTTTAATGAAATTGCGTTCCTGTTTGAAGAAGTTGGAAAGATTGAGAAGGAGCACGAAGCCAGATACCTTGCCCTTTTGAAAAACATTGAAGAGAGTCGTGTGTTCAAAAGAGAGCAAAACGAAGTCTGGCAATGTGCGAACTGCGGACATCAGTACAATGGACTGGACGCACCAGGCATATGCCCTGTATGCACCCATCCGCAAAGTTATTTCCAAATCTTTGCCACAAACTATTAAATTTAATTATTTTATTCTCTTTTGTTTAATTTAATTGTGAAGTGCAACTTGTAAATTGTAAAACATCCAATCTGTAATATGCTGTTTCCTGCGAAGTGCAAGCAGATAGGATATGCAAACCAAATGCCTGTTGGCGAAAAAGCATATTTCATTTCAGAATATCTTATTCACGAGATTGAAGACGGAGTATATGAAATTAGTAAAATTACTCTTGCTGATGAACCCGGACTTATGCGGACAGTGCTTGATACAGTGGTTATTGCACGAGCTGATGAGATCTGTGTCTATCCAGAACATGTACAGTTGCACAACCGCACGGATTTGATTCTTCGGGCGGCACGGACAGGAAAGCGATGTACCCTTTTTACCGGCATTGATCACCACATGAATTTTGTATGCGATCCTGATGTCCAGGTACTCGTACCTGTACATGTGTATGATCTCATCCCTCCATTTCCTCACCTCTCTGAGACATTGCGGGAGCTTGAAGAGACTGGAATATTTGGGGAGCTTGAAATCTATTTTGAGCATCATATCGCAGATATTAGAGATACTCATGCGGATGTATACCCGTGCCGAGCTGGAGGATCTGAAAAAAGCATTGATAATGATCTTCTCCTGGAAGGCGAGAAGATTGCAGGCTGCATGACTGCACGTCAGATCATTGCTGAATGTTATGATCTTGATTTTGATTTACATGATATCTGTCCGGCAAATGCTGCATCGGAAAGTCATAAATCACCATATATTGCACGGTGCTGCCGTTTGGAACGAGGAGGGCTTGTACAGACCGCGGATCAGATTGGATATATTGTTCACTGGGGAGCTTCTCCAAAAGTAGTAAGTGATGCGATCTTTGAGCTCATATCTGCATATAAACAATGTCACGTTTCATAGTTGACGATTCTATATGCTTTTTTCCGGCAGGAGTTACTTCTCTTCCCTGAGGAGTTCTCTTAATGAAACCGCTTTGAATCAAAAAAGGCTCATGAACATCTTCTATCGTTTTTATATCTTCACCAATGGATATAGCAAGTGTTTTTAATCCTACCGGGCCTCCGTTAAAGACATATGCAATTGTTTGCAACACCATTCTATCGATTTCGTCTAATCCAAGCTGATCTACTCCAAGTAAAATGAGAGCCTGATCTGCCAATGAGGCAGTAATGGTTCCATCCCCTTTTACGAAGGCATAGTCACGTACCCGTCGAAGGAGGCGGTTTGCAATTCGTGGAGTACCTCTGCTTCGTTTTGCAATCTCTGCGGCACCATCTGGTGTTATTGGGATCTGAAGAATGGCAGCACTGCGAAGAATGATTGTAGTCAGATCTGCTGGTTCATAGAGATGCAAACGGAGTAATATCCCAAACCGATCTCTGAATGGAGAACCGAGCAGACCGGTACGTGTTGTTGCTCCGACAAGGGTAAAGCGTTCAAGGTGAAGTTGAATGGATCGTGCTGATGCACCTTCTCCAATCATGACGTCGATTCGGTAATCTTCCATTGCAGGATACAGAGTCTCTTCGACGACCGGAGCAATGCGATGGATCTCATCAATAAATAATAGATCCTGATGGCGTAGCGGTGTTAGGATCGCAGCAAGATCTCCGGGCCGCTCAATCACAGGTCCACTGCTTACAGAGATGGCAGATTGCATCTCAAGTGCAATAATGTGAGCGAGTGTGGTTTTTCCAAGTCCGGGTGGACCTGACAGAAGAACGTGATCAAGTGCTTCACCACGACGTTTTGCAGATTCAATAGCGATCTGAAGTACTTCTTTCACATGGTTTTGCCCTGTAAAGTCATCAAGTCTCTGTGGCCTGATAGCCTGATCTGATGCATCCCCTGGTTGGCTTTCTGGTTTGAGTATTTTGTCTGTACCCTCACTCGTCACATCACATCACCACGTAATAGAATAAGGGCGCCTTTTACAAGATCTGAAATAGAGATTTCAGATATTTCCTGTTTTGCGGTTGATCGCCTGATTACTTCCCTTATCGCAATTTCTGCTTCTTATCTCTCAAATCCAAGTGCTATCAGTGCTAAAATTGCATCTGAGTATGCTGGATCTGTAGATGATGTACTCGTTACCTGGTTTTGTGCATAGTATTTTTTCATCTTGTCTTTCAATTCAAGAATGATCCGCTTGGCATTTTTCTGCCCGATCCCAGGAACTGCTGTCAGTACTTCTTCTCTTTCTTGTAAAATTGATGCAGCTATCTCGTCTACTGAGGCATTCGAGAGTATCGAGCAGGCGAGCTGTGGTCCGACACGTGATACACCAAGCAACATACGAAACATGCTCCGCTCCGCATGGCTGACAAATCCATACAAGGAAAGGCTGTCTTCCCGAACAATGAGTTCTGTGTATACAAGAACCATCTCCTTTTCAAGGGCTTTCTGCTGAAACTGAGCGATTTGTGGCGTTGGAACTGATATATAATATCCAATTCCAGCCTGCTCAATCACAATGCCAGTCATGTCATGCGAGACCAATCTCCCGGAAATAAATTCAATCATAGTATCACACTATCATCAGTCATTGTTCATTTTTCCTCTATGCATCTGGATATGACACAATGCAATCGCGAGACCATCTGCTGCATCATCCGGTTTTGGAACCGAATCGAGCTGAAGTATTCGTGCGACCATATTCTGCATCTGATACTTATCAGCAGAGCCCGATCCAGTAACTGCTAATTTGACCTGCTTCGGCGTATATTCAAAGACCGGAATCGAAAGAAGTGCCGCTGTCAGTAAAATAACACCTCGTGCCTCACTTACAATGAGGGCTGTGGTTGTGTTTTTGGAAAAGTACAACTGTTCAACAGCTATACATGATGGCTGGAATGTGTATAATAGTTCCTGCAACTCCTGGTGTAATATGGCCAGACGTCTGCTCTGGTCACCTGGCTTTGTGCTGATACATCCATGCGCAAGAGAAGATATCTTTCCTTCTTTTTCGTCAATAATGCCGTACCCAGTCGTTGCAATACCGGGATCTACTCCAAAAATGATTGGCAAGAGAGACCTCAGTGCATTGCAATATATGAATGTTCGGCGTCATACATCTCTTCTTTTATCTCCCAATCTGCAATGAGTGTTATAATTACTACCAGTATAGTAATGATGAAGG
>WRER01000143.1 GCA_009779205.1 Methanobacteriota archaeon
GTAAAGGTCAAAATCCAACGACAACATATACCATGCCCGGACTCTACACCGTTACACTCACTGGAGCATCTGGTTATCTATCTGGAACAACGACGAAAATAGCCTATATCGAAGTAAAACCAATGATGGAATAATCCTTCTTGAAAAAACTCATACACTTTTTTTTACGAAGCTGTGAATAGGCATTGCTAATCTTACCTCAGGCCGCTCTCCGCTGCGTTGTTGACGTGCCCGTGATTTGGAATATATAAAAATTGTTCCAAACTATAATTTATGGAATGAAACGCTTATATGACATAATGAACTATGCTAGTATTACATACTTTACTCAGGTGCTCTGAATAGTTACAAAAGTAGTATGTTTAAAGGGGGTTTTATCGATGAAAATGCGCTATTTATTATTTTTACTTGTAGTTGTGAGTATATGCATTCCGATGGCGTGCAGTGCTGATAATGTGGTGGATCCGAGTTGTGACCCTCCATGTGGGGATGGATTCACCTGTGAAGACGGAGCGTGTGTTGCAGGAAACAAAATCGTAACGCTGGACGCAACAATCCGTGATTTCAAGGCCGATGGCATTCTCTTTGAAGAAAGTAGGACTGGACGACCGATGATGAAAGGGCTTCTTGAAGATTTGCTTGGAAGCGACAAAAAGCCTATTTTTGTTTCCGAAAAATGGTTTGCCGGTTGGCCAGGTTCCACTCAGCAAATGCTCGAAGCCCTTTTCAATGATTTAGATGGTTTCAACATGAAGACAGTCAAAAGTTTGACTTTCCGACTGGATGAAAACGATTACTATGTCATAGAGCATTCTTCCCAAGGGGGTTTCTTCCCGATAGACAATGAACTGTTCGGCAATGAGGGCAGGCAACACAACTATCATTTCTCGTTGGAATCCCATAGCAATTTTGTTTATCAAGGCTATGAGGAATTTGAATTTGGAAGCGACGACGACGGTTGGGTGTTCATAGATAATAAGCTGGTCATTGACCTTGGTGGTGCACATGATTTCACCAGAGAATCAGTGTCCTTGCCAGATCTGGTCGCACTAGGCGTGCTGGATATTCAAATCGGCGACACAGTTGACCTTGACTTTTTCTTCATGGAACGCCATACTTCAACATCTATATTATATATTAAAACAAATATAAACCTTGGCTCACAGGTATCAACCCCAAAGTCATGTCCACCTGAAGCAATCGGAGGAACATATCCAAACTGTGACTGCGGGGCTGGACTTACCTATGACCAAGCAAACAACAGTTGTGTTCCAGACACTCCAATAACCTGTGACCCTGCATGTGGAGATGGATATACCTGTGAAAACGGAACGTGTGTTCCAGTAACCTGTCCAGCAGGGGCACTCGGACCATATCCAGATTGTAACTGTGGCACTGGATTTACCTACAACCAAACAACAAACACGTGTGTAGTAAGAGATCCGAGCGCGAAATATACCATTACATCCAGTGAAGAAGGTGGAGGAACCGTATTTCCAAAAGGCACATGGGAAGTTAACAGGGGTGCTGAGTTTTTCATCTCATTTGATGCAAGACCAGGGTATGAGCTTGATGCGATAGAGGTAAATGGGGAACGCTTGCCTCCAAGCACGTACATCAGTCGTTTTGCGGATGAAGATTATACCATCGTGGCAGTTGGAAAACTGAGTGATCAGATCTGCATAGATTTCATCGCTATTCCTCGCGACGGAGTTCTTCCCTTGCCAGTGACCTTTTACGCCTCTTCCCACGGGGTGGTACAGCCAGATACATGGGTTTGGGACTTTGGAAACGGAGAAAAAGGTCAAGGTCAAAATCCAACGGCAATATATAACATGCCCGGGCTCTACACCGTCACACTCACTGGAGCATCTGGTGATCTATCTGGAACAGTGACAAAAATAGGATATATCTATGTAGAACCAAATATTGGTAGCAACGAGAGGATATTTGTTTCTGAGATATTTAGCAAGGATACAACAGAAGGCGACAGGGTAATACCTTCACTTACTCTTTTTGTCAAAGGTAATCTCATCGGTAATCCTTCCATTACAAAAATTACTGACGATGACATCTTTCTGAACTCAGAGATGCTGGGTTATATGGGGAATGCCTTTGATTTCAGAATGGACGGTCCTTTTAAGCACGCTGTAGTGGCATTTGAGTTTGATGCTTCATTCTGGAGTGACCCTGACTTCATGCCAGCAATTTATTATTGGAATGAAAAAACACAATTTCTTGAAGAACTACCATTCCAGGCCATAATGGGGAACAAGGTTATCGCTCCAACTGAGCATCTATCCAGCTATGTGGTTCTTAACAAAAGCTTGCGTGATGACGAACTTTATTATTCCGATCTCCTTGGGCCAGTGGATGGGCCAATGTATGAAACATTTGATGTAATCTCCGTATTAGATGAATCAGGGAGTATCTCTCCCAACAACTATAGTCTCATCAAAAACGTAGCAAACACTCTGATCACCAATCTTCAGGACGATGACAGAATTGCAGTTTTCACCTTTGATAACAGCGTAAGAAGACATTCTGGATTTGTAGATAAAACCAATGCGACTTCCATTATTTCTGGGCTTCCAAAAAATGGAGGAAGTACTGCGCTGTACGATGCTATTCGTGAGGCAAATGATGAATTTATTGTGAATTCACCATCAGATGTTGTAAAAATAATGATCGTTTTAACTGATGGACAAGATAATTCGAGTAGTGTTTCCCCTGATTCCGTTATCCAAACTGCGGTAATGAATAACATAGTAATTTACACAATCGGTGTTGGTGACGTCGATAGATCTGTATTAACCAATATCGCATTGTCTACTGGTGGAATGTATTATAGTGCAAATGATTTCTCTGAACTTGAAGATATTTTTGCCAGATTACTTGTGGTTGTTCAATTATATCGGGATTCTGACAATAATGGTATAAGTGATTATCACGAAAAGAAAATTGCAGAAGGACTTCTCAAAACAGGTTCTGGTGTTCCGCTCAAGGGATATAACAAGATTGAAATTAGAAGCATGAATGTGGTAGTATTTGGGAAAAACAAGACCATATACTATGCCTACTTCTACTACTAACCCATGTATAGGTAGATACTGATAGGGATTGCTTGCCTGACAATGTAGATCTCAGCCGCTTATCCCCAATCCCAGATATTGCTGAGATCATATCAACTTTCAATTTTTTCAATCTAAAAGAGCAGATGGTGTTTGACCAATAGACGCGTATTCACGCAGATAATCTACTCTGTTTTGTACACTCGTTTCATCGCCCCAATAGATTTCAGCGTTTTTTCACAAGGCTTGTTTCTTAATACTCATATACGTTTCGTTTAGTCATTGATCAATTTTTACCGAATCCTGCTTATACGCACGCTTTGTAGGGCATTGTAAGCTGAATCCCCAACGCTTAAGATAATAGCCAAGAGTATTGAGAGACATTGCTACTTTATATGTGCACATAAATATTGTGAAAGTGAAACCTGCACGATATTTCTTTCAATTGTCAATTGACGGAAATTTTGCCGACTTTGTTCGCAGATAGGCAGGTGGAGAGATTGTCCAATTGCCCACTGCGAATGAACAATTGTGAATTGTTCACTATTCGAGGGTTGTTCACTTTGATCCGATTCGAGTGAACTATACATATACATGAGCTAACCAGGATGCATGAAGATCAACGCCACCCAAGAAAGAGAGAGCGAAGAACGTCACGACATGAACTCTACTGTCTGCTTGCCAGATAAGCCAACCTTCTGAGGGACAAACTCACCTGCGAAATGTTGCACACATCGCAGCATCACAGCTCAAAAACCACAGATACACCGTCATCAAAGCCGTCACAAGAAGCTTTCCATATGATCTCATCGCTTTCAATCACTATCATATGCTCCTTATTGCAACCAGACAACACA
>WRER01000144.1 GCA_009779205.1 Methanobacteriota archaeon
ACTACAAATGGAATTTTACTGTCTGATCTTGCATTTGATCTCAAAGAAGCCGGACTTTCTCGTGTTAATATCAGCGTTGACAGCTTACATCGAGAGAATTATATTGCAATAACTGGACGGGACTTACTTGATCGCGTTCTTGAAGGGATTGAAGCAGCTTTAGCAGCAGATTTAACACCTGTAAAACTGAATTTTGTGCTGTTAAAAGGGCATAATGAAGATGAAGTAGATGATTTCATCTCCTTTGTTGCAGAACATCGTGCCAGAGGTAAGCTTCTGATCTTGCAAGTTATTGAGCTGATGAACTTTAATGATATTCCTTATTATGCAGATGTAACTGCTCTTGAAGAACGGATTGCACAGGGAGCTACAAAGGTGATGCAACGGCGTATGCATGGAAGAAGGAAATATCTCTATCGCGGAGCGGAAATAGAGTTTGTTCGTCCTGTGCACAATACTGAATTTTGTGCTTCCTGTACTCGTCTTCGCGTTACATCAGATGGAAAATTAAAACCCTGTCTGCTTCGTGCTGATAATCTGGTTCCAATTGATGGAGCACGAGGTGATGCACTTATTGAGAAAATTCGTGAGGCGACTGCTCATCGTGCTCCGTTCTATTCATAATATTTTTTTCTCTTCTCTTTTTCTATTTCTCTCATAGCAGACTTCTTGAGGGATGTGCAAAACTATAGAAATAATACAGAGACCACAGGTATGTATCTGCATCATGTAACATTCCATAATCACATGTTAATTGATTAAGAGTTGTTTCTACTCTTTTGTTGGAGGAAGCGTAATCGAGCGAATACGGTGATCTTTCTTTTCCAGATGTTTCGTCGTACGCGAAGTCTGCGGCATATATTCCGCAGCATCAATCACCATATTCTTCTTCGGTGGTACCTGAGACTGTGGCTGGAATTTGTCTGTATGCACAGTTTTCTTCTTTTTCTGCTTCTTTGTTGCCTGCTGCACAAAATCATTGAATGTCGTATCTGACAAAGCCTTCTCAGGATTCTTCTTCTTCTTTTTCTTCTGCTTCGGCTTCTCGAACTGAGAAAAGGCAACAACATCCTGCACCGACAGTGAAGAATCTTCGTTTTTCTTCACTTTCTTTCTGAGCTTCTGAGTCTTTGCTTCCCGCTTGAGGTGTTGCTGCACATATCCAATCTCACGACCTTCAATTAATGTGATATGACTAGCAGCAGAAGCAGAGACTTCTGGTCTGTCTGATAACATAGAAACACGGTGAATTGCTTCGAGCACATGCACAGACTCCTCTAAAAAACTCAGAATATCTGTTGGATAGAGCGCAATTCCATATTCATCAAGCAGATAATCTGCTATCTCCTTATGTGTCCATCCACTCTGGCGAAGCTCGATCACTTCACGTATAAACAAACGTTCAGGGCATCCGCAAAAAGGCCTTGTCTTGCAGGAGCATGTATTAATGAATGCTCTAAAAAAAGCGAGATATTGATCGCGGGAACGATTGTCAAGCTGCTCAAGACCAGTACCGCTTGCCAGCAGCTCAAGCACTGTTCCATGAAATGCGCCATCTGGAACGCGATATCTGACCACGCTCCCAAGTTTTTTCGCGTATACAAGCTTTGCTTTCGCAGGAAACATCAGAGCCTATCAAAATAAAAGGTTATATATCTTCTCCAGCCTGCTCATCAAATCCTTTCAGTGAGACAAATGCTTCGCTCATTATCTCTATCTGGATGAGCCACTCATTAAACGGGGTAGGTTCCATATTGTCCTTGATATATCTCCCGCAGCATGATGTACCATTGATCACATGAGCACCGATCTTTGATGCAATATCTAATGCAGCTTGTCCTTCGTCTTCACTGAAAGCACGTCCAGCTTTAATGAGATCCTTTATCTCTGTTGACTTATAGTCTCCCTCAAGGTACATTGTGCATGAAGAAAACAAAACAATCAGCTGATCCCGCATATATTGAATAACGTCAGCAAGATCCTCTGGCACCTCTTGTTCCATTACAATAGAATTGACTTCCTGGAGCTTTTCAAGGGTTTCTTCCTTTGCAAATCGATTATTCTGATATAATTTGATTATTTTAAGGACTGCAACGCAAATATCCTCATTAAACCCGGAAAGTATTGAAAGACCCTGCGGGAGATCCTCGCTGTCGGGGTCATCTCCAAAGTCTGCCTCTTGCAGGCTACTCATCCAGTTATCCCATCGTTCCTGGCTATAAAATATGTAAAACAATTTCATAGGGGCTTCTGATTCTTTGCCTGCACCCTTCTTTTTCTGTTGACCCATTCCGTATTATTTCAGCAAGAAGAAGTTATAAGCCCTTCTTATTACGTAAGGGGATTGAGGTCTTACATAGAGATACAGCAAGCTGATAAGGAATGGAGGCACAGCGTTTGTGCACTGCGTCGTAATGCTGCGATATGAGAGTTTTTTTGAAAAACAAGTTTGTTAAGAAGCGTTTCTTGGATTTATCAGACAGCATATTAATGCAGTCCTAGATGCTCAAACAATTTCATTTGAATTGACTGAATTTCAAGGCCCAAGCGGGCTTCCATTCGGTACACAGGACCATGCTGTAACACTGCTTTCTGCCGGCATCGATTCACCGGCTGCAGCATGGCTGATAATGAAGCGCGGAGTTGCACCATAATTTGCATATCAACACCGAGACATATGGCGGAAATGCAATAGAAGCATGTACCATGCAAAACATGTTCTCTCTCTCAATCTGGTCTGGAAATTATACTCAATTCATGGTTTTTCATGATGAGCAATGATGATCTGAAAAGTGGATGTACTTAACCTCTGTTCCTCTGATTCAGTCCATATGTTGGTCAATAGAAAATTATCACGGAGCACTAAAAGAATTGTGCTGTGTTGAAAAATGCAAAATAAGGAATGGAAATGTACAAAAAAGTCACATTAACTGTTCTTTAAGAACTTTTGTGAGATTACAAATTGCGGAAGTGCGTAACTCCTATGAAGTACGTCATAGGACTTACGCAAAATTGCACATTTGTATATTATAATGCATTATTAAGCCACTTCAATTAATTATTTTAAGTTAGCAAAAGTTTAAGCCATGATGATTTTTGCGTAACTCCTACGTCATTTAGAGAATCAAATAAAATTCCAAAAGAAAACAGTAAATAGGGGTAGCTTAAAAAACACAAACGAAAATATCTCATAAAAGATCGTTTATGCAAGAATAAAATCTAAACATGAGACAAAAAAGCCCTGTCATCTGATTTTCAATGGAGGATGCTGCCATGAAAAATTTTCAAGAATTCTTAACAAAAAATAGTTTTTACATCACCACAGCGGTGAGTATTTGCGTCTTTATCTATTTGCTTACCCAGTGGTACGAATTGTCGGTTATGCACCGTTTGGTTTGTTTTATTTTCCTTGCCATCACCGCTCATGAGTGGGAAGAAAAGCTATTTGGCTTTGAGGAGCTGAATGCAGGCAATTTAGGTGTTTCGACGGAACAAATCCAAAAAGGGGTCGGATATATCGCTTTGTTTTTCTTGACCCTATATATCGGGCTTATCCCACTACTTTTGCCACACATTATATGGCTGACTGCGTCCTGCATGATGCTTGGTTTAATTGAATTAATAGCGCACATAGCTGCTATCAGAATGAACAAAACAGGACGTTTTTACACACCTGGCATGATAACTGCCTTTACTGCTTTGCCTTTAATTTCAATTTATGGGTTCTATTATCTTTTAAGCCATGACCTTATGGCTCCCATTTACTGGTTATTCGCTTTTCTTAATTTATTTATCCCATTGATTTGCGCACAAGTTATATCAGTAAAATCAATGGGCGTAAAATATGGTGATTTTATTAAAAATGTCCGAGGTTCAATGAAAAAATGAGAACCGAAAATAAAGTATACTGAAAGACCTCATTGA
>WRER01000145.1 GCA_009779205.1 Methanobacteriota archaeon
ATGCAGAAACTGAGGTTGGAAGGGTGTTGGACATGATCCCTAGATCCTGGTGCACGGGTATTCCTGATTTTGGTCTTCCAAATAGGTCTGTCCATGGAATGCCTGTATTCGAGATATTTTAGTATCGCAACACTTTGTGGAACAAATTGGATTGCAACACTTGCAGAACAGAAGATCAGGATACCATGTCCTGCAATGAAAGGGCTTGTTGAGATCTAGAGTTTGAAATTATATAGGCAATATATAGTACATACGCAGAAAAGGAATTCATATGAATGCAAAAACAATGAAAAACTATTATGCAGGAAAAAAAGTGCTTGTCACGGGGGATACTGGCTTTAAAGGCTCCTGGCTCTCACTTTGGCTCTCCCATCTTGGAGCTCACGTCTATGGTATTGGCCTCCCTCCTCAATCAAAGGACGATAACTTTGTCCTTTGCGAGCTGGATTCACTTATTTCACATAAAACGCTGGATATTTGCGATCATCACGCACTCTATGATTATGTCTCGGATATTTCCCCTGATATCGTTTTTCACCTTGCTGCCCAGCCGCTTGTTCGGCTTTCATATGAAATTCCACGCGAGACCATGCAGACAAATGTTATGGGAACTGTGCACATACTTGAAGCAGTCAGAAATACTCCATCGATAACAACTGCGATCATGGTGACCAGCGATAAATGTTATGAGAATAAAGAGTGGGTGTATGGATACCGGGAATGTGATGAGATGGGGGAATATGACCCATACAGTGCATCAAAAGGTGCAGCAGAGATTGTCATTCGATCATATCTGCATTCATATTTTAATAATTCCAGTTCTGCTCGTATTGCGTCGGTTCGTGCAGGAAATGTCATAGGGGCAGGAGATCAATCACTGGATCGAATTATACCAGATTGCATTCGGTCAATTCGGGGTGGAGATCCTCTTATTATCCGAAACCCTCATGCATTACGTCCCTGGCAACATGTACTTGAACCACTTTCCGGGTACCTCCTGCTTGGAGCTTTGCTTGGAATGAATTGCAATAATAGTTTATGTGGTGCATGGAATTTTGGCCCGCGGTATGAGAGTATCGTTCCTGTTGAGCAGATTGTTCGGATGTTTTTTGATATCGCAGGAAGTGGGACATATCAGGTATCTTCATCGCAAACTCTCCATGAAGCATCGATTCTTGCCTTAGACATAACAAAAGCTGTTTTGCTCTTGAAATGGAGCCCAATGCTTGATATTCAAGAAACGCTCCAATGGACGTGGGATGGCTATAAAGTAGAAACGTCTGGAGAATCCACGATCACCCACCGCATACAGCAGATTGAAGAATATATGCATAGAATGGATGCAGGTTCCAATCGTACGTGATTCATCGCAAGCCTTATACCTGTTCAGCGTAACTAATAATATATAAGCATAGAATAGTAGAAAGGACGTTATTCACGTCGTTAATATGAGAAAAATCTCATTTGTATATACCAGTAGATCGTTATCATGCCTATTTATTGTGCAAAAAGGAATTAATTAACAAGAACTAAACATTGATATCTCTCTTTTCAGTATAACACAGTCATAATCACCATTGCTATAATGATTTTATCATTTTTGCACTATTCACTTCTGATTATTCATATAATACTGGAAAAGATCATCTCATCAAAAGATATGTATGACACAAATGGAAGAAAAGGAGGCTCAGTAATGATTACGTAGAAACATCGTCCAGACATAAAGAGACATATCTATGCATGGCAAGATCATATGAGATCATAGCCCATTGTGAGCACAAAATGGACATCAGTCCTACCAATGAAAATCAAGAGGTAATATATAATGGATGAAGAAAACCTATCTCCACAGTCTAACTCGTCAGGAATGGTTGATGAAATCTCATCAATTGACGATATCCGCCCTGGCATGCTTTTGATTGGAACAGTAACAAATACAACGAAGTTTGGTGCATTTGTTAATGTCGGTATCAAAGAAACAGGCCTTGTTCATATCAGCGAGATCGCAAACCAGTTTGTTGTTGATCCTGCTGACTTCGTTCAGATCGGTCAGGAAGTAAAAGTTCTTGTTACTGATGTTGATCCTTCCCGTGGTCGCATCTCCCTCTCTATCAAACGTGTAGAGTCGCAGTAAGAACAAAAATATTCGTCTTTAAGCACCGTACCTGGATCAGGTATGGCCGTTTTTCTCTTTTCAGTATAAACCAGGTTTCTTCGGAAACTATAAAATGAACCACGAAAAACACGAAAAATTCTGTACAAGGATCTTACGATCTGTATGCAAAAACACAATTTTCGTGGTTTTCGTCTTTTTCGTGGTTAGGATGTATGAAAATCTTTTTGCCGATATTTGTATGAAACCAGTTTCCGAGGGGGTCTGCTATAGCCAATCGAGATCTTTTGAGTGAATTTCGTTGTTATTTTGTTTTTCTCTGTTCTCTTCTCTCTTTTTTGCAAAACGTGCGTTAATGTCTGCAAAATCGATATCAGAGGGGAAATTTTCTGCTATTGGCTCTTCTGGAGCGACAATGACATGGTTACTCTCGTTTAACATGTCATTTCTTTCAATGAATTTTTCTGGAACATATAAGGGAAAGAGAGAAGATTCAGATCCCGACTGAGGCTGCATTTCAGATACATCTGACCGTGATAAAGGGAATGAAGCGAATGAAGCGATGAAATCAGAGGTTTCTGCATGCGATGTATCTTTTGTATTATCAGGTACTATGTCTGAATAATGGGACTTACTCTCTTTTTTAGAGCGTAAAAAATCAATAAAACTCTCAGCTTCTTGTATCTCCTCTATTGTGAGATGACTCATTTTTTCGATGAGTCTGAGAACATCTGGTGAAATTGCTGGTGATGACATAAGGCAGCTCTATGCTTTGTGTGATTGAATTGTGCCTGTGAGCATGAGGACAGTGCAAGAGTGCTCAATGAGGGATGATAAAAGATAGGCTTTTTCAAGTGTTTCCCCAATGGAAAATGTTCCGTGGCCTGCTGCGATGCAGGATGGTGCATGCATGAGAGCATCAGAGACACTTGCTGCAAGATCCTGTGTTCCTGGTTCTCCCGTGACAATCGGAATTGTAGGTGCAAACATCTTACCTTCTGAGTCTATTGGTGTGAATGACTTTGAATTGGATAGTAATGAAGCTGAGACAGCATATGGGGGGTGAACATGCACAATCGCCTGTGCATCTGTCTTGGTATAGATATCCCGATGAACCCTGTATTCACTTGATGCCTGCTTTGGCACATCCCCATGTAGAGGCACATAAACTACTGATTTTGGGTCATTAAGAAATGATCCGGTGGGTGTGATACAAAAACCCTTTCCTATTCGTATACTCATATTTCCGAAGTTTCCACCAATGAGATGTTCATTCATGAGACGCTGGCCAATAGATGAAAATTCAGATATGAGGTGTTTTTTTCGTTTTTGTTTTATGGTATGACGTCCTTTCTTTCGATGAGGTAATTCCATGTATATGTATGTTTTTTTCTTCTATCTATGTTCTTCTCATCCAGCCTGACCGGTCTGCCGGCGGCAGGCAGGTGGTATTATGCGCCACTTGTGTAAACCTCTGTAGAGGCCTCATCCACACAGGGAAGAGAATTACCTTGTATTTTCAGGGCAATAGCGTTCTTTTAAAGACTTGGAAAATTGAGATTTCCAAATTAGCATATTATACAGTTCTTACAGCCATAATCCATCAACGCATTGTACTCAACCAAATCTATTGTATCGGCTCCCCTGCCACCACTCTTGAAGCTCTGGATTAGATTAGCGTTGGTGATCCCTAAAGCACGTAAAAACCCCCTTTGAGATCCGTGGTGGGATTTAAGGCCGTGATCGACTACATATCGTAACTTTGAAAGCACCTCTGGAGTTACTGGCAACCAGCCTTCTTTTTGAA
>WRER01000146.1 GCA_009779205.1 Methanobacteriota archaeon
CATGAACATGATCGAGGTCAATAATCTGGTAAAGCGATATAAAGGTGAAAAAAATAATTCTGTGGACGGTATCAGCTTCACAGTAGAGAAAGGAGAATTTTTCGCCTTCCTCGGTCCTAATGGAGCAGGTAAAACAACTACTATTTCAATCCTGACCACCACGCTTTCCAAAACCTCCGGCGAAGTTAAAATTGCTGGATTCGATGTAGAAAAAGAAGCACGTCAAGTGAGGGAAAAGATAGGTATTATCTTTCAAAATCCAAGCCTTGACCCACAGTTGTCGGCAGAAGAGAATATTCGCTTTCACGCTTGTTTGTATGGGATGTGCAGCTACCGCCCGGCATTCAAGCTCATGCACCCCGCCTACCGCAGACGAGTTATGGAATTGGCGGGAATCATCGGCATACAGGATGCGCTGTTTAAGCCCGTCAAAAATCTGTCAGGAGGTATGCAGCGTAAGTTGGAGATCATCCGCAGCCTTATTCATACGCCAGATGTACTGTTCCTCGATGAGCCAACGCAAGGTCTGGACGCGATGAGCCGGCGTTCCTTGTGGGAGTACATCAACAATGTCCGCACTCAATATGGCACAACGGTTTTTTTGACAACCCACTACATTGATGAGGCTGAAAACGTTGATAAAGTATGCATTATCAACCATGGAAAAATTGTGGCCTGTTGTCCGCCAGAAGAGATAAAAAAGAGCCTGCTCAGACAAGAACTGATTTTAGATGCAGAAGACAGGACAGCTTTAATCACAGAGCTTTCCTCGCTTGGACTTTCATTTACAGTGAATGGACATGTCATTGTTCCCTATCAGGAGTCGGCACAAGAGATCATAGCACGGCTACAAACAAAACTAACATTACTAAAAATCAATGAACCATCGCTGGAAGACGCATACATTGAATTTTTGAAAGAGACTGGTGGAGAAGTGCCATGAGTGATTTTGTATTGGAACGAAAAAAATCCCGGGTGTTTCGTGAATTAAACACGATCATTACGGTTATGGCACGAGAAATTACCCTTTTCTTTAAATCCATTGGAATGGTCATTATGTGCTTTTCCTTTCCGATAATAATGATGGGTATGATCGGCGGTACCCTGATGCAGAATATGGCAGATGGTCTTGGGTTTGAGTTTGGGGAGTTTATGCTTGTGGGAATGCTCGTCAATATGCTGTTTATCGTCACAACGATGGGGCTGACCTCGCTTGTGGACGACCACCACATCGACTTCAACCAGGAAATGCTGGTCTCACCAGTTTCCCGCTATTCCCTTGTCATAGGTAAAATTCTTGGATCGGGATTTGCCGCGATAATGAGCATGGCGGGAACGCTTATAGTTGGGCTGTTTATGGGCATTGCGCTGCCAATCAATAAATTGCTGTTGATTCTGGCACTGTCTCCTCTGATCTGCCTTTCCGGCGGGGCATTGGCGATGATTATTATCGGACTGATTAAGAACAAAAGAACTGCTAACCTCGCCGTAATGCTCATTACCATGCCGCAGATGTTTCTATCTGGCGTTATCATCCCCATCAATAATTCAAGCGGTGTTTTACTGATACTAAGCCGTCTAATGCCCATGACCTACTGCCTTGACCTCGTACGTGCGGTGGTGTACGCAGGAAGCCCGGAATACAGTAGTGTGGTGATGTTTAACCCTACCATAAATTTTGCTGCTATTGTTGTATTAACAACACTTTGCCTTATTATCGGCACTTTCTTCTTTGCCCAGTCGGAGAAAAACAGGTGAAAAACATGTATTCACCTCCCTTTTTATCATCCACATTTCGCACTTGAAATTGTGAAATTGAAGATTTTTCATCGCAAATCTTATTTATTTCCCTTTAAAATTGGCGATGAAAACAGAGAGACAAGCCTGTTAGGGAGAAATGGGAAAATCCAGCATTAATCTTATAGCAAAACAACATGAAATTGGAGAGAATGTAATAGAATGTACCCCAGAACTATTGTGAGAGTAGACGATATTGACGTACATTAATTAAACACAAAATAAATACATTTGAATTGTATTGAGAGGGGCTCTCGTATCAAGGATTTTGGGAGGATATTGTGAAGGAAACATGTACAATCATAGGCATGACCTGTGCTGCATGTGCAGCAAGGATAGAAAAGGTCGTTCAAAAAATCGATGGAGTTTCCTCTGTTTCTGTAAATCTAACCACAGAAAAGATGACTGTGGATGCAGATGAAAGTCGCGTCTCAATGAATGATATCATCCAAAAAATTGAAAAAATTGGGTACAAAGCAGAGCTGGAAAAGAGAGCAGGAACCCATACCCTTAAAATAATCGGGATGACCTGTGTTTCATGTGCAGCACGAATAGAAAATATTGTTGGAAAAGTTGACGGAATTTCCTCTGTTTCTGTAAATCCTGCGACTGAGTTATTATCTTGTGAAATTGACAGTCAAAAAACAAGTATGGATATTGTCAAACGAGCAATTGAAAAAGCTGGATATAAGTGGGCAGAAATTGAGAATAAGACATCCATAGAAGAGAATAATATTAGAAAAGAGAAAGAGATTAAAACCCTCTGGACAAAATTCACAATCTCTGCCATTTTTGCAGTTCCATTGCTGTATATTGCAATGGGACATATGTTGCCATTTGGTCTCACACTTCCTTTTCCAATGTTCCTGGATCCAATGCACTATCCACTCAACTTTGCACTTGCACAGTTTTTTTTGCTGCTGCCAATTATGATTGCAGGATCCACGTTTTACACCGTTGGATTTCGGGCGCTTGCACAAAGAGCTCCAAATATGGATAGTCTCATTGCAGTTGGAACGTCAGCTTCTTTTCTGTACAGTCTTTATGCAACATATCAGATATATGTTGGAGACATTACATTTGTACATCATCTCTATTTCGAGACCGCAGGGCTTATAATTGTGCTTATCTTGCTTGGCAAGTCTTTAGAGGCTGTTTCAAAAGGCAAGACGAATGAAGCAATTAAAAAATTAATGGATTTATCTCCAAAAACTGCAATCGTAATAAGAGATGGGAAAGAAGCCGAGATCCCAATCAGCGAAGTTGTCGCAGATGATATCATCTTTGTAAAGCCAGGATCAAAAATCCCTGTTGACGGTGTTGTAGCAGATGGCAATACTGCAATTGATGAGTCTATGCTTACAGGGGAAAGTATGCCTGTAAACAAAACTGTTGGTGATGCTGTATTTGCTGCAAGTTTAAACAAAAATGGAACCATAACGTTTCGTGCAACAAAGATTGGAAGTGAAACAGCCCTTGCACAGATAATTAAGCTTGTTGAGGATGCACAGGCTTCTAAGGCTCCAATTGCACGAATGGCAGATATTGTTGCAGGTTATTTTGTGCCGGCAGTTTTTTTGACAGCAGTTATTGCATGTGCAGGCTGGATGATAAGCGGCCAGTCATTTGTGTTTTCTCTTACCATTTTTGTCTCTATACTGGTGATTGCTTGTCCATGTGCCCTTGGGCTTGCAACCCCCACAGCAATTATGGTTGCAACAGGTAAGGGTGCAGAAAATGGGATACTTATAAAGAGTGGGGAAGCTCTTGAAACTGCACATAAAGTAGATATTGTAATGTTTGATAAAACAGGTACGATTACAGAAGGGACTCCAGAGGTTACAGCGATCATATGTGCAGATGGAGTCAATGAAAATACATTATTACAGATAACTGCTTCTGCTGAAAAAGGGAGTGAGCACCCGCTTGGGCAAGCAATTGTTAGATGTGCCGAAAAACAAGATCTTCCCATGCTTCCGGCATCAGACTTTGAATCAATAACAGGCCATGGCATTTTTGTTACTATAGATGGTTTCAAAGTGCTTGTTGGAAATATCAAGTTAATGAATGAAAAGGGTGTTTTCCTTGAAAATCTTGAGAAAAAAACTGTTCATCTTGCGGATCAA
>WRER01000147.1 GCA_009779205.1 Methanobacteriota archaeon
CCACAGCCTTTGCAGTACATAAGATCGATATTGTGCTCTTCGTCAATCACAGCATCCGGGCAGTACATGGCACACATACCGCATGAATTGCACGCTTCTCTGTCTATGATCGGGAAAAATGTTCTCCAGGTCCCTGTCTTTCCACACGCTCCCTCTTGTGGTGTAGATCTTGCAAGTCTGACTGCATGTACTTGATTATTCATGTTTTACCTCGTCAAATGCAAGCATTGCTGCTTGTGTGTTTCGTGGATCTGTAAACATCTCTTCAATTGCACTCTGTGCCGACTCCCGTGAAAAGAGTCCAATCTTTGCGAGTGCTCCAACGACTGGTGTGTTTAAGATGGGAGTTCCTGCGACGATAAGTCCTACCTTCAGTGCGATATCTGTTAAATCTACGTAATAGGATTTGTATTGTGGAATGTCAGCTGGTTTTTGGGAGTTGATGAGCACTGTTCCGCCATCTTTGAGTCCATCAAAGACATCTACAAGCTCCATAATGGAAGGATCAAGAACAACAATGAGATCCGGCTTTTTTATCTGAGAGTAGATCTTGATTGGATTGTCATCGATTCTAATGAAAGATACGACAGGAGCTCCACGGCGCTCTGCTCCATAGAATGGGAATGCTGTTGCATGCCGTCCATCACGGAATGCTGCGAGTGCAATCAGCTTTGCAGCAGTAATTCCTCCTTGTCCACCTCGAGAGTGGAGTCTTATCTCATACATTTAGATATCACTCCTTGAGATCTCATACCCATTTTTCGTCTCCTCGATTCCGAACCACACTTCTTTTCCGATCTTTCGCTCTCGAACGAATGATGCAATATCAAGGTAGGTGACTTCCTGTCCTCCAAGACCGGCGATGACATTATATGATTCAAGACCGGTCTTTGCACGGATTGAGCTTGCAATGATTCCTCCATATCCAAAGGAATAATCCCTGTCAATAACGACAAGGTCGCGTCCAACGAGGCGGCTTTGAATATCCGGAAATGGCCTGAACCAGCGAAGTCGCATTGAACCTGCTTTCACTCCTTCTTCTCGCAGGATGTCAACTGCTACTTCAGCTTCTTTTCCAAGTGTTCCCATAGAGATGATGAGGATTTCTGCATCGTCACAGAGATATTCATCAGTCCAGGAGTACGTGCGGCCACACGCTTTTGCGAATTCCTGTTCTGCTTCTTCAATGACGGCACATGATGCCCGCATAGATCGTTCGATATCATAGCGGATCTGCACGAATTGGTCTGCGGCCGTCATTGTTCCATATCCGCGAGGATTGTTGGGATCAATTGCATGATCAAGGTGATATGGGGGAATAAATGCCTGAATTTTTTCAATTGGCTCGGTTGTGAGCAATTGGTTGATATGTGATAAGGCAAATCCATCGAGGTTTATCATAACTGGCAGGTATACTCGCTGATCTTCTGCAATACGGAATGCCATGAGCGTTGTATCATATGCCTCCTGCACGGTTGAGACATATACTTGCAGCCAGCCGGTGTCACGTGTCTGGAGAGCATCGCTGTGATCTGCCCAGATATTCCAGCCTGGACCGAGTGCTCGGTTGATATTTGCCATGACAATAGGGAGCCTGGCTCCTGCTGCCCAGTTTATCATCTCATGCATGTAGAGTAGTCCATGAGAGGAAGTGGCGGTGAATGCACGTGTGCCCATGATTGAGGCTCCGATACATGCTGCCATAGCTGAGTGTTCGCTCTCGACAGGGATGTATTTTGCATCAAATATTCCATTTTCACAAAAGTTTGCGATCTGTTCAACGACTTCAGTCTGAGGAGTGATTGGATATGCAGCAACGACCTGCACTTTTGCGTCTCTGACTGCTGTTGCAACGGCATTGTTCCCCGTGGAGAGGGTTGTATGCTTGTTTTCGTTCATGCTCCTTCCTCCGCACCATCTTCATCTGCTTCTCGCGCTTCTCGCTCAAGGCGGCGAAGGTTGAACTGTATTTCTTGTTTCGTTTTGGTCAGTTGGGAAGGATCGAGACCTTTAAATCTTCCCTGAGGGCTCATGTAATCTTCAATTGGAAGTGGTTTTCGTATCGCTGCAATGGTTTGAGATGAGAGTTTGAGTTTTCCATTCTCTCGTTCGTACATTGCCCAGATACCTGTTTTTACAGCGAGCTTTCCAAGTTCAATTGATTTTTCACTGGAATAGCGCCAGCCGGGTGGGCATGGTGTTAAGATATGCATGAATTTTGGACCTTTAATGCTGAGCGCTTTTTGCACCTTGGTGTAGATATCTTTTGGATATGCTGCACAGGATGTCGCCATGTAGGGGATATTATGCGCTGATACGATACGGTCAAGGTCTTTTTTGAAGTGTCTTTTTCCTGTTGGAGTTGTTGTGGTTATTGCGCCATGGGGAGTAGATCCCGAACGCTGCATGCCGGTATTTCCATATGCTTCATTGTCATAGCAGATGTACAGGAAGTTTGTATCACGTTCAAGTGCACCGGAAAGTGCCTGAATGCCAATGTCAACGGTGCCTCCGTCTCCGGCAAATGCAATGATATTGGTCTTTTTCCCTGTGTATTCGCATGCTGCTGCCACTCCTGATGCGACTGCAGCGGCTGATGCAAATGCTACATTATATACCGGTACGTCAAAGGATGTGTTTGGATATACTCCCTGTAGTACACTTGTGCAGCAGGCTGGTACAACGAGAATTGTGTCAGGTCCTGCAGCTTTTAGGACATATCTCAGAATGAGTGTTGCACTGCACCCCGGACATGATGAGGTGCACTTTTTGAGATATTCGGTTGTTGGTATGCCAGACATCTAAAAAACCTGAGATATGTTTGGTATATCTTGTACTAAAAACCACGTCTTGGTTGAGATGAAATGCAAGGGATTCTCTGCGAACACATAACACCATTGCAAACTCATGTATCATTCACTATGGTTTTAGAAGCTGATCTGCTCCTGACAAACGGCCTTGTCTTCAATCCTTTCACACTCGAATGGAACAATGATGCAATCGCAATTACGGGTGGCAGGATCATTGGGCTTGGTGACTATCCAGCAAAGAAAGTGAGGGATTGCTCTGGATATTATATCACTCCCGGGTTTATTGATGCCCATGCTCATATCGAGAGCAGTTTCTTGCCTCCTGGTGAATATTCCCGTCTCGCAGCTCAGCATGGTACTACAACAACGATTGCAGACCCTCATGAGATTGCAAATGTCTGTGGTATTGAAGGAATACGATACATGCTGCAGAGCCCCTCCATTACAGATATCAGATATGCACTTCCTTCATGTGTGCCTGCAACTCCAATGGATGAGTGTGCAGAGCCTCTTCTTGCAGATACTCTCGCATCGTTTCTCAAAACAGATACTTCACTCATTGCGCTTGGAGAGGTTATGAATGTACCCGGCGTGCTTGCATGTGATCCAGATATCATTCAAAAACTTGGTTTTTTCTCTTGCCGGGAGGGACATGCTCCTATGCTTACTGGAAGCAGCCTTGATGCTTATATCTGTGCAGGCATTCAGAGTGATCACGAGACGACGGGATATCGGGAAGGATATGAGAAGCTTCGTCGTGGGATGTACCTCTATATTCGTGAGGGTTCGACTGAGAAGAATCTCATAGAACTTATCCCACTGGCAACCCGCACGACTGCTCCGCGTTGCTGCTTTTGTACTGATGATCGTGATGTCACTGAATTAATGCAAAAAGGAGTGATTGATGATTGCATTCGGCTTGCAATTGCACGAGGCTGTGAGCCGGAAGTAGCATATCGTATCGCAACGCTCTCAGCAGCAGAGCGTTTTTCTCTGTACGATCGCGGTGCATGTACTCCTGGAAGGCGAGCTGATCTCGTTATTTTGTCTGATATGGAAAGATGCACAATTCATGACGTGCTCATCGCAGGGATC
>WRER01000148.1 GCA_009779205.1 Methanobacteriota archaeon
AACCCAACTTTTTGCTTTCTCAATGCCTTTGCGATCCAACTCGTCAGATGGACCTGCTACCAGCACAAGAGCACGGCTTGCACTCGTGTAATCGCATGGTAATGTAAGTCTCCCAAGCATCGCACGACGTACAAGAGAGAGCGTGCGTGAAGTCTTATCTTCTCCCATGAGTCTTTCAGCACCGGCAGGTGTTGACGGCTCTGTTGGGCGGCGCAGGAGTGTCTTTAAGAATCCACCCTGCTCCTCAACCTCTGGTTCTGCTATCTCGCTGATGGCATATCCAATTGAGCTTATTCCACCTCCCCGAAGAGTATTGATGATCTCACTGGAATCAACAACCATCTCACCAACACCTGCAGATCCAATCTCTCCAGCACGGAAGAGAATGCCAAAACGCCTTACAATTTCATCATTAAGGCGTTCAAATGCACCCTTAATGCTCTCTCCTTCATTTTTCCATGCACTGTTATCAAACAGAATAACATTATCTGCCTCTTTTACAAGCGTCGCAAGGCTGCGTGCAGCATTGTATGAGTACAGCTTTCCTTCTTCAGGAGCAGGCAAAAGGCCGAGTACGTATACTGGTTCATGATAGATCTGCTTAAGGTGACGCGCAAGAACTGGGGATCCTCCAGATCCAGTTCCACCTCCGAGACCTGCTATGATGATAAATGCTTCGATGTCTCCAACACCTTTTCGGTCGATTGCATTCATGATGATGTCTACTTCATCAAATGCGACCTGTGCTCCGATATCATTGTCTGTTCCTACGCCATGACCTCGGACTGTACTCTGACCGATAAGCACCCGATCTTCATAGTCGATATGTTCGAGCCCCATAAGATCTGTTCGTGCCGTATTGACCGCGATGCTACGAAAGCTACCGCCACCGGTTCGTCTATCGTATTCAATAAACTTATCGGCGAGTTTGCCCCCCGCTTGGCCGAATCCGATAAAAAATACTTTCATTTGGTAACACCAATACTATCTGTCTCTATACCGATAATATGTATGTTTTTGAGATATCTCTACTTTAAGGTATGCTTTCATATCATGATCCCCGCTGGTGGTAGATTCTGATGTGAAGAATGATGAGATGTTCTTAAGGCTTCGCATCCATACTATATTGTACTTATGAATAAGCGTTGCATATCAGGTTTCCTCGGAGTGATGGTACTGGCCTGCGTCATTGGTATGACCGGATCTGTTGTAGCACTGCAGCCTATACAGGGGACATATGATCCAATGAATCCCCTTGAATTTGTTTTGGCATGTTGTCAATGGGAGTTGATGAAGAAAATAGAACTGACTGTCCTTGGCATGGCTCCTGACGAGCGATTTTATACGCCAGAACTTGCAGCATTAGATTATATTCCTCCTGGTTGGGAATTTGGAGGAGCTGGTGGAGGAATTGGGCAGATTGGATCCTCTGAAGCAAAGAGTTATGAAGCAACTACAAGCTGTTGTGGACAGTACGAAAAAGCGCAAACACAAGCTAATATGGATATTGCGTTGGTAAGTGCACGATATCAGGCATGGAAAGCAGCTCAGACAGCAGCTGAAGCTGAGCAGACTTTCGCTGTCAATCAGACTCCTAATGATCAACAGATTCTTTCTCAGGTAAGCCAGGAAGAAAATGACGCTGACGAAGATCTGGATGAAGTTTCGTGTGCAGCATGTGCAGAGGCGCAGATGTTTGCAGAATGGATATTCTCACAGCCCAGAGCGATAGACGAATAAGAAGTACATCAACGAATGGATGGAAAATAAAATGATTACGATTGATGAAGAGAGCTGCATGCTCTGTAACGCATGCACACGGGTCTGTGCACTGAATATCATTGTGCAGACAGAATCAGTGCCTTCCATTGAGACTGGAATTCCATGCATGCGATGCGGGCACTGTTATAGTGTGTGCCCAACTTCTGCTATTACACCATCATATCCAAACGTTGTCATACCTTCTGCAGAGGAACCTGCAGGTGTCGCAGATAAGAATGAACTCAGCAGACATCTAAAAAGTAATCGTTCAATTCGATTATTTAAAAATACGCCTGTTTCTATAGATGTTATCGAAAACCTTCTGGATGTTTGCAGATTTGCACCATCAGGATCAAATGCCCGTCCTGTCCGCTGGGTGGTCGTACATGATCCAGCCCGTGTCCGAAGCTTTTCAGATGGCTGCATCGAATGGTTTAAGAGCATTCCTGAAGGGCATCAGTTGAAATCATTTGCTGATGGAATGCTGGCTTTTCAGGGTAAGCAAGAGGATCTCATAAGCAGAGGAGCACCTGCGATTATTATTGCATGTGTAGAAAAGCAGCATATAAACGAACAAAATTCTGTGATCTCGCTTATTGACTGTGTAATTGCGCTTACGCATCTTGATATTCTTTCATCTTCTTTTGGACTCGGCACCTGCTGGGATGGATTTGCATCTATTCTCATTTCAATGAACCCTGAACTTGCAAAGCCATTTGACATTCCTGATGAGCTTGTGTTTGAGTATGCGATGATGATTGGATATCCTGATATTTCATATCTCCGCATCCCTCCCCGCGATCCTGCACAGATTTGGGTTGCAGGAGAAGGAAAGCGAAGTTAAAAATAATGTGACCCTATATTACTCTTTTTTGCCAATTTTGCTGCATCTGTATTTTTCATCTCGTTTTCAAAGTATATACTGATACTTCAAGTATATACTGATATTTCAAACACATACTAACATTTTAAAATATATATTGTCTGGTCATCAATTTAAAATACTCTTGCATTCTCTTAATCTATGTGGTCACTGTATGAAGGTCCACGAATGAACAGTGTATGATGTCAAAAAATACAAAATTGTGATATAAATGACTTTTAAAACCCCCCTCAAATTATTTTTAATGCTCAGCTTCATTATTGCATTTGTAGTGATGCCTCTGAGCGGTATGACTGTTTCCGCAGATTCTGGAATGTGGGTAACAGGTGACTTCCATACTCACACGGTTATCAGCGACGGCAGCTACTCCGCAGCTGAAGTGGCAGCAAAAGCACTTGAATATGATCTCGATTGGTACGCATCCACCGACCACGGTGGTGTATTTAACCGTAATGACGCAGGTGAAGAGGTAGGTGACAGATTCAGATGGAAAACCATTCTTTGGGAAGGTTCTGACAAAGTTTATGAAAATCGCAATTCCATCATGCAATTTAGCGGTTTTGAAATGAATGCTCCCGGCCACGAACATGCCAGTGTGGGTATTATCGGTGACGATGACACAGTAAGAACCCAGCTCGCGCTTGTTGAATATCTTTTTGACGCAAACGATAATTCAACACTTGATGATTTGACATGGGATATGAGAATGGTAGTTGGTAATTCAGGCATGACCAAAATCACGACAAACAACCATGCAAAATCATTAGAAGCCGCCAAGTTCCTTCAAGAACGTTTCCCAACTACAAGTTATTTCCTCCCGAACCACCCCACAAGGGCGCTTGCATGGACAGTAAAAGAGATTCGTGAATTGAACGATATAGCTCCTGATGTATTTTTCGGCGCTGAATTTTTGCCAGGTCATCAAAAATCTCCCTTCCGCGGTGGTTTAGGCTATTTCACATATTACGACAGTAAGCAGGGAAAGAACATAAGGCTTTCAGTAGGTTCTGCAGAATCATTTGAACAGATGGTAGACGCTTATCTCGAGGCTAATGCACAGCTTGAGAAACCGCTTGAACTTGACAGGAAAGATGATATTCTGGCATCTTTAAATCAAAATGTTCCAAAGCAGAGAACATATGGTGGGGCGGATTATCTGGCTGCGGAAGTTGGAGGTGTATGGGATTCCCTCCTTTCCGAAGGCAGGCATTTCTGGCTTTTCGGTAATTCAGATTTCCACTCGAATGA
>WRER01000149.1 GCA_009779205.1 Methanobacteriota archaeon
AAATGATTTCATCACGCATGAGAATACCTTCGCCATGGCCGATGTTTTGAATGGGAAATACAGATAAACTTGCCACTTCTGCGACATGTGTGATCGGTATTGCGCAGCGTCGGCCATTTATCTGCACCATCATCACCATAACGATGGCCATGGTTGGAGGTAAAACAAGCTCGAATTTACTACCTTTTCCAAGCTCTGAAGTGAGATTGATAGTTCCTTGCAGTTCAGCAATGGTAGTCTTGACAACATCCAGCCCAACACCCCGACCACTGATATCAGTGATTTTATCAGCGGTTGAGAATCCAGGATAAAATACGAGATTAAATACCTCTTCATCTGGCATTCCATTAAGGATTTCTGATGAGAGAAGTCCTTTTTCCAAGGCTTTTTTGCGGATCTTGTTTGGATCCATTCCTGCCCCATCATCCTGAATGACAATGATAACATTGTCTTTATCCCGAAATGCTGCAAGAGTCAGAGTTCCTTTTGGATTTTTGCCATTTGCTACACGTACGTCTGGAGATTCAATTCCATGATCAATACCATTTCGAATCAGATGAAGCAGGGGATCGTTCAATCCTTCCATCACACTGCGATCAAGTTCTGTTTCACCGCCTTTAATGATGAAATCCACCTCTTTATTCTCACGTAGCGCGATATCACGCACAGTCCTTGGAAATCGGTTAAATGTCTGATTTAATGGGATCATCCTGATGCCCATCATCATATCTTGCAGTTCTGCAACAGATCTCCCAACCATGTTGAGGGTTTCATCAAGCTCCTTTATCTTATGCTGTTGTGCAATCTGTTCGAGTCTGCCACGATTAATGACGAGATCTTCTACAAGGTTCATCATCTGATCCAGACGATTGATGTCAACTCTGATATTTTTAACTTCACGCGCTTTTTCTTCGCGAGGAGCTGCAGCTCGTGGTGCCGGAGAACCACCTGATGCAGGTGTTGCTGCAGGTGCTGCTACCTCTACTGGCACTTCTGCCTCGCTCTGTGAATCAGGTATGGGCTCTGTTTCATCTTCAGACGCTGCTTCAGTATCAGAGAAATCAGTATCAAGAGGAGGTGTTGATATTTCTTCTCTATCAACGACTTCTTTTCCCTCCTCTTTTACTTCTTTATAGTGTCCAATATCTGATGAATTCAAAATGGATTCAAATGCAGAGTAATCCTCTTCAGAGTCGATAACAATGGTGAACGTACCAGAAAAAGCCGGATCATCTTCGATAGTATCTCTATCAGGAGATGTATAGATGATCGTTCCAAGAGCTTCTAAATTCTGCAAAAGGACCATTGAGCGTAGATTCTTGGAGTCTACAGTATCTGCAATAGTAATTTCAAAGGTATACTTAGCTTCAGCAGAGGAAAGTAAAGAATCTGGTTTTGATCCCGATGTATCAGTAGAAGAAGCTTGT
This sequence comes from Methanobacteriota archaeon, assembly GCA_009779205.1. GTDB lineage: Archaea > Halobacteriota > Methanomicrobia > Methanomicrobiales > Methanospirillaceae > Methanofilum. The sequence continues at coordinate 1,428 of WRER01000149.1, forward strand.
GTGAAAGAATATGTGGCAACATCCTGCGTAATAAGTGCAGTTTCGATATCTGCACGTTCTGCACCACTTGTTATAGTAACTTCAAAAGAGCCTGTAAATGATTCATCATCCTCAATTATCTCTCGTTCAGGAGAAGTCGAGATAATTGTTCCAAAGGACTCCAAATGTTGGAGTAAAAGCATACCCCGTAAGTTCTTCGAGTCTACATTTGGAGCAAGTGTTATTGCTATTGTGTAGGATGTGATCACTCCTTCTTCTTCAAAAGAAAGTGAAGAAACGGGATCAGGAGATGAAATTACTTCTGGTTCTGGTGTTGTGGATGGTTGTGGAGCAGATTCCAGTTTCACAGGTGCTGAATCTGTACTGATCCATGCTTTTAATGCTGCAACATGTGCTTCTTTATCTGGTAAGAGTCCAAGTCCGCCCTCTTCGATATTATCTATCATCATCTCGATATTATCAACACCAGAAAGAAGTGTATCCATGAGAGCATGAGTTACTTCAAGTGTACCATTTCGGATCTGTGAGAAGACATCTTCGAGAGCGTGACACATTGCTTCCATGTCATCAAAGCCCATCGAAGCAGACATTCCCTTCAGAGAATGAGCAGCCCTAAATATTTCATTAATTGCAGCCTCATTATCCTCTCCGCGTTCAAGCTCGAGAAGATTTGCAACAACATTTTCGTGATTTTCACGTGATTCTGCTACATATAACGCCCGGTATGTATCCAGATCAGTCATAGTTTTTCATACCTGTGAATTACTCACTGTTGCAAGACGTTGTCCAATGTCTTTGAGTGGCAAGACTTCATCAACGCTGTTGTGCTGGAGTGCAGAACGAGCCATTCCGTACACAAGACAATCTTCTTTTCTGCACAGTAGAGTATCCCCCCCTGCCTTTTTGATAGCGGCCATGCCTGCTCCACCGTCATTTCCCATTCCTGATAAGATACAGGCTACGACATGTTTGCCATACACTGTTGCTGCTGACTCAAATGTCTTGTCAACAGCTGGCTTGACATTGTGCAGAGGAGGAGTGTTTGCATGTGCGATCTTTCCACCTCGCTTTCCGCCAGCAGAGTGGGGTTCGATAACTGTATGACAGCCTGCCTGCGAGATAATAACCTGCCCTTGTTTTAAAATATCCCCATCCTCAGACTCTTTTACTTCAAGTGGAGATATTTTGTTTAAGCGTGCAGCAAGTGCCGCAGTGAAGCCCCCTTTTGGCATGTGTTGTGTGACAACGACTGCTGCCTTGATATCTGCAGGAAGTTTTGAAAGAACGACATCAAGCATTGGTGGACCCCCTGCGGAGGAGCCAATGGCTATGATACGATCTGCAACTACTCCCGTGGGCTTTCTTTTTGAAGGTACATATGAGATATTGCAGATGTTTTTGATTTTTTGCTGGAGGACGGTCCCATTTTCCCGCAGATTCTTAATCCCTTTTGGTTTCAACATGAAGTCATCTGCACCAAGATCCATGGACTTTTTTGTCAGTTGTGCACCCTCAGATGTAAGGGAGCTCAACATGAGCGTTTTTGGAAAATGAGCAATCTCACGCCGTTTTGATAATAGTTCAATGCCATTCAGATTTGGCATTTCAATATCAAGTGTCATGAGATCAGGACGTAGCTCCTCAATTTTCGCAATTGCATCAAGCCCATCGACTGCTGTTCCTACGACTTCAATATCAGGATCATCAGCAAGCATATCATTCACTATTGTTCGGATAAATAGTGAATCGTCCACAATGAGGACTCGAATCATTGCCTTACGCCCCGAGCACGTTTCCAATCTCTTCTAGCACTTTTGGCGCCTGAAATGGTTTGACGATGTATCCTCTCGCTCCACTCTTGATTGCAAGCTTTACCATCTGCTCCTGACCAACGGCAGTACACATGATAACTTTTGCATTAGGATCTAGGTTTTTAATAGCTTTTAATGCCTCAATTCCATTCATTTTTGGCATGACAACGTCCATCGTGACAATATCTGGCTTTAACTCCTGATATTTTGCAACACCAATATCTCCATCTTCTGCTTCGCCCACGATCTCGTGTCCACCTGTGGTTAGAATGTTTTTTAAGAGTGTGCGCATGAAGAGCGTGTCATCTACGACAAGAATTCTTCCCATGACCTGTCTTTTCTCCTGTTCTAATATTTAGGACTGAACAGGTAAAGAGAGTTTCGCATTCACTCCGCATTCACCTTATAGAGATCTGGCACTCACACTTCTGGAATACGTACTATGATATCTGAATACCTTAGGATCATGAGGTTTAAATTCGACTTTGAGAATGTTTACAAGAAAAATGATTGTATGATAGTACAGGAGTGAAAAGTTCGGTAAGAGTGAAAAACATCTTGGAAAACAGCGTAACGCATGGGAGAAATGCGCAATTCATGTGAGCTTGCAAAAAGCAAGGATACTAAACAAGCTAAGG
>WRER01000150.1 GCA_009779205.1 Methanobacteriota archaeon
ACAAAATCTCGTAATTTCATCGAGGAATGGTCTATAGACCAGAGAGAAACAGATCGTTACAAGCTAAAATGAGGAGGGGGTGGCAACAATTGTTCCGTGACAGGTTCCCATCTTTTTTAACAGTCTTGCTTCTTTCTTCAGAGTTTTCTTTCCAGATTGTCAATTCTCTCAGTTAATTGTTTTATGGCGGATGTTAGATCGCTCAGCTCTTTCTTAATCTCTTCTGTTTCCTGAGGATGTAGCTCAGCTATTACATTTTTAATCCATGTTTCGAGCTCTTTTGCGTAATCTTTTTTTAGCCATGTTTCGAACTCGTTTTTGTAATTTTCGAACCCTTTTTTCGGGTCCTCTAGATCTCCTGGGTGGAGACTCTCTGTTACTTTTGGTAGAGTCATATGCTTCACCTGTCTGTTATGAGCAGTGCTCATCTCAATTCAAAATCATATGAGATTTTTACGTATATAGGGGTTACGCAGAAATCAACATGGCTTACACTTTGTTAACTGAAAATAATTAACTAATGTGGCTTAATACGGCATTATGATATACAAACGTGCAATTTTGCGTAACTCCTACTTGAATACAAGTAAGTCAAATGCAACAGTGATGTAGGCGATCGGTAGAATACAGGTTGACGTGTTCTTTGAACTTACTTGAAAAGGGGGAAGAACTCTGGGAGAAACAAAGCCGATTTACATCTTGACTGGATGATTGGGAGCCATGTGAATCGAAAGGTTCACACACGGTTCTGAGAGGGGCTCAGGGTGAAATTCCCTGGGTCTATACTGACAGGTTACGAATTGCACATTGATTTATTTCATTCGTGCAGCACCGGCATCAGCAAATCCTTGTCTCTGACCTGTTCCGGCTTCACGCTCAAGTGTTCCAGGACGCATGAGTTTTATCAGATTGATCGCATGTTCGCGCGTTCGCTGCTCAGCAAGCCATGTGAGTTCTTTATCATTCTCTGCCTCATCTTCATGCACGAAGACTTCTAAAATATGGGTGTTTGTCATCAGTTGACACATGATGAGCCCTTGGGAAGCTTCGTGTGCGCAGAGCTTGTCTTTATCTTTTCCACCAGGCATTCCAAGTGCCATGCAGATATCACATTTGTATTCTTCAATCAGCTTTTTACATGCAACTGGAAGATCTTTCACCCCTGGTACGGTGTATCGTTCAATCACAACACTGCTGTTTGCCCTCAGCTCGGCAATAGCAACTTTACCCATATCAACACGTGAAAATGTGGTATCTGCAATTCCAACTTTCATTGTATTATTCTCCTTATTGCATCTTAAAAGCCACAATTCAATTGTACATTGTATTTTATCCCAGCAATTCAGCAGCTGCCATGACACCGGAATCTTTTGGTGTATATCCAGCGCGTTTTAATGCGAGCTCTGTTACTGCGAGCGTTCCAAGAATTTCCGGTGCACTTACCGCGCCCATGTGTCCGATACGGAAGATTACATCCTTGACGTGATCCTGTCCTCCTGCAATCTGAATACCCATTTTTTTTACGAATCCACGAAGTGCTTTATCAGTTACACCTTCTGGCAAACAGGCTGCCGTTACGGTATTTGAGTACGAGTGAAGTGCATCAATCTGTGGAAACATGCAAAGACCCCATGCATTGACTGCTGCACGCACTGCTTCTGCCATTCTATGATGGCGTGCCACACGTTGCTCAAGTCCTTCTTCTTCAACGATGAGACATGATTCTCGAAGTGCCAGTACGAGAGGAACTGCTGGGGTGTATGGTGTCTCTGGTGGGTTTTTACTTGCACTTTTCCTGTATGCAGGAAGATCCAGATAATATGGTGGATTCTCTGTCATTCTTTCCCATGCACGGTCAGATACTGATATCATTGCAAGACCTGAAGGTGCAGCAAGGCATTTCTGTGAGCCAGTCACCATGATATCAACTCCCCAGTCATCAGCCTTGACATTATCTCCGCCAATTGATGTAATACCATCAAGAATAAACAAAGCATCATGCTTTCTGCATAGCTTTCCAACAGATTCCGCTGGGTTCAAGATCCCTGCCGATGTTTCGTTGTGAACCATTGTCACGATATCACATCCAGCTTCGAGCTCTGCTTCAAGATGGGCGAGATCGAGAGGAATTCCCCATTCTGATGTGATTTGCACCGCTGTTCCATAGCGTTTGGATATCGAGATCATCCTTTCGCCAAACTTTCCATTTACAAGATTTGCAATGCGTTTGTTACGTCCTGTATTTGCGATTGCTGCCTCCATTGCAGCAGTTCCTGAGCCTGAGATTACCATTGGGCTTGAGTTGGTTCCAAATACAGATGAAAGAACACGCACAATGTCTGTAAACGCAGCTCCAAATTCAGGGCTTCGATGATTAATTGCCTGACGTGCCATTGCAAACCGAACCCGTTCAGGAAGTTGAACAGGGCCTGGAAGCATAATGAGCGTCTCATTTTCCATATTACTTAGGTTTGCTGCTTCTTGCATATAAGCAAAGCATATACAATGCACAATTATGCTGTTTGATCCTTTTACTCAAGGTAATCTTCAATTGTGCATTGCCTGCCAGCCGTGGCTGATGAACTATGCATCACAACTGCATCCAGACATGTAAAAAGCGTTGCAATGCAGTCAAATTTCCTAAAATTCCAAAAATAAGCAGAACAATCGCAAGAGGTGTAAGGCCGAACACTCCCACAGGCATCAAAAACGTTGCAAGAGCACCAATAAGTAAAAGTACCAACCGATCCGCTCTCCCCAGAACCCCACCATAATATCTTCCAACACCGATAGCCTGTGCTTGTGTTCCCACATATGAGCTCATCAAAACGCCAACAAGCGCAAATACACCAATCTCCCATGAACACAGCGGACCTGCAAAGACACCACATATCAAAAAGATATCAGCATATCTGTCTAATGTATGATCCAAAAAATCTCCTTTTGGGCCTGCTTCACCGATCTTACGGGCAATTGATCCGTCTATTGCATCAAGTACGCTGTTTACCAGTACACAAAAAAAACCAATGAGCACGTGTCCAAGGAAAAACGCCACTCCACCGCATATCGCTGCAATAAAAGCAAATAAAGTACAGCTGTTTGGTGTCAATCCGATGCGAATACTGGCATTTGCAACCGGATCAATGATGGGTTGTACATGGGGACGAAATGAATCTAGCGTCATTGAAGTCTCACAACAAGGTTGTGTAGTTATCTGATTGAAATGCTATAAATTGATTTCTTTGAACGGAATATATCTACGAGGCTGTCCAGTGAGAAGTAAAGAGACTGAACAGAATTCGTTTTGACTCGTGTCTATGATTGTCGATTTTTGTTTTTTTGCCATCATCTCCTTGTGTTTATACACAATTTTCATTTTGTTTGACTTTTTGTTATTTTTTTGAAAATGTAAAACTGAAACAGGCCCTTTCCCCCTTCACGTACTAATGTCAACAACGTAACACTACAACGAATAGGAAAATTTCGTGCTTTTTGTCTCTTTCGTGACTAAAAATGAAAATTTAAAGGATTTAATTATTGTGTTCGTTGTAGTGATAAAGTAAATAGTATAAACTAAAACCCTTTAAAACAATCTTCGATAATTGACGATGAAAAGGGAGAGACAAGCCTGTTAGAAGGGAATGGGAAAAATGAGATAGATTTATATGTAAACTTTTTTATTGGACAGCTTCGCTACTAAAAAGTGCTCTGGCAGAAAAAAAAAACTTATGGGTTATATGAAAACCAAAATCTGCCTAGTCGGATGAAGGTACTTGGCTTGAGAGATCTGTGCCGCTTAATTTACTGATGAGTGGGTTGATTAACGGAATGCTAGGCGTAGTTCCACTCAGTTTGCTTATTTCTAGATC